>JAZLEH010000225.1:0-6045 GCA_045615165.1 Eubacteriales bacterium
TATCTGATCCTTTATTACCGAATCACTGCCAGTTTCAAAGCTTACCGTATAATTCACTCTCTGCCATTTTGCAACGAGAGTTATGTCAGTCGTTACGGTATTATTATCAAAGTCCCAAATGGTCTCACCGTTATACCAACCAACGAAATGATAACCATCTCTTACAGGAGTATCGGGAAGAGTTACCTTACCGCCCTCCTCAATTTCAAGAGAAGAATACTTGCCCGCTCCGTCGGAATCGAACTTTACGGTATATACGGTCGGATTATCATCACCGCCACCGCACGCAACAAGCGAGAACGCGAGAAGTATTGCTATGAACAAAAGTGCTGAAAGCTTTTTCATATAAACATTCCTTTTACACGAGATAAAATAACTATTTATTATATATTTTACTATATATTTAGTTTAATTTCAAGTCTAATTTGTAAAATCGAGCAAAAAAATCGGATAAGCGAATTATTTTTGAAATATTTGTCGTTTTCTATTGAAAATACCGCGGGGATGTGATAGAATTAATTTAGAAAAAATTTACATGGAGGAACTATGAAAAAGTTTTTTGCTGAATTCAAAAAATTTATAACACGCGGCAATGTCGTTGATATGGCAGTCGGTGTTATCGTTGGTAGCTCGTTCACCGCAATCGTAAACGGACTCTCCAACTACGTGCTTAAGCCCATTATCAACTGGGTGCTTTCACTTATACTTGGCGCAGACGGACTTAACGGTATATTCACCTACCTCAAGAAGGTATTCGTCGTTGACGCTAATGGAGTCGTTACCGATGAGATCGACCTTGCCAACTCTATTTACATAGATTGGGGCTCGTTCATCAACGCAATCATCAACTTCTTCCTCGTTGCGCTCGTACTCTTCACAATCGTCAAAATCATCAACAGAGTTCGCGAGGGTGGAAAGAAAATCGAAGCATCTGCGTTTGACGGAATCCCCTCTAAGGCTGACCGCAAGGAAATGAAGAAGCGCGGCATCAACTTCAAGGATGCTGAGGCTGTTGCGGCTTACTACTCCGAAAAGGCTGAAGCAGAAGCTGCTGCAAAGGCTGCCGCTGCTGAGAAGGCAAGACTTGACAGAGAAGCTAATCCCACGACCGAGGACCTTCTTAAGAAGATACTTGCAGTTCTCTCAAAGGAAGATAAGTAATTCATATTAAAAACGGAGATGCAATTCGCATCTCCGTTTTTTCGTTTTATCTTATATCGTATACCGAGCGAAGCTTGATATCCTTGGGATTACCCTCAAGGATCTTTATTCTGCGCTCGCCGGGATTCATATCGAAGTAGTTGTCCTCGAATACGGCGTCGTCATCCATCGGGAGAAGCTCGACCGACTTAGCGTAAGCAGAGGCACTTACAACGACCTCATCCCCCTCGATTCTGTAAGAAAGCTTGGGGTCGGGGAACTTAAAGTGCTTGGGAGCGGTGAAGATAACGCTTCCCGAAGATGTGCACGCACCGTCGATTATAAGCTCGTAATAGAAATATGTATCCTCAACGTTCATATTCTCGAATTTGATCTCATCGAGCGATTTAACCGAGAAGGGATCGATTTCAAGTGACTGCTCGTAGGTGCTGATAACCGTTCCGTCGGTTTTGCAAAGCTTGCCGCGCGCGATTGCCAACACCTTGTCCCTCGTGTCGTTTGTGACGGTGAGGGTCGCCTTGGTTTCGTAATCAAACCAGATGGGAGGAAGAATCACGTAAGGTCTTCCCTCGGTTTCGCCGACCTCGGCACAAGAGATAAGCACGGGATTATAGAATCGCTTTGCGTAGTAGTGGAGAGCCTTTAAGCGTCCGTAATAGTCTATGCTTGCCCAGGATGCCGTCGGCCAGATATCGTTAAGCTGCCAATAGAGCGCGCCCATACATCTTCCTCTATTACGGCGAAGATGCTCGACACCGTATTTCATCGCCTCTGCCTGGAGAAGCTGAGACGCGTAAAGAAGAGTGCCGAAATCGGTGGGATAGAGATAATTCTGCGCAAGGTATCCTATGATCTTCGCGTTTGCACCCGCATTGCGCTGATGGCGCTCCATAACTCTTGAAAATACGTTTCTATCCTCGGGGAGGGTGAACTCGGAAACCGTCTTTTCACTCGGGAAGGACTGGAAGCCGAACTCGGAGAGATAACGGAAGAAATGCTTTCTGTACTCGGTGAAAGGAAGTCCGCCGTGCCATACGTCCCAATAATGCTGGTCGCCGTAATTCTCATTCTGCGGATCGATGAAATGACCGCAGGTGATGGGCGAGGTTGAAATGTAGTCTATATAGGGGCAAACCTCTTTTTCAATATCAAATATCACGTTTTCGAAGAGATCGATCGCAACGGGGATGAGCTTATCAAGATAAGCTTTGGGCTTCTCCTTGATCTCGTGCGCCGCACTGTTACAAGCCTCTACCTCATTATTTCCGCTGATAAGCGCAAGAGAGGCGTGGTGGCGGATGCGTTCAAGATTCTGTCTGATTTCGACCTTGATGTTTTCCATCATTCGCTCGTCAACGTCATAGAGCGTGCAGGCGAACATCATATCCATAAATACAACGAGACCAAGCTCATCACATATATCGAAGAAGAAGTCGTCGGGATAATAACCGCCACCCCAAACGCGAACCGCATTAAAGTTTGCATCGCGGCATCTCTTAAGGAGCTTATAGCTGCGCTCACGGGTTATGCGGGAGAAGATATTATCCTCGGGAACGTAATCCGCGCCCATAGCGAAGAAGCGGATACCGTTACATTCGTGGCAGAAGCCCTCGCCCCATTTATCCTTCTCGCGAATAAGCTTAAGAGTGCGAAGTCCTATTCTCTTTTCACATTCGTCGCCGTCAATGCTTGCCTTAAAGGTATAAAGATTCTGCTCTCCAAGTCCTGCGGGCCACCAGAGCATAGGATCGTTTACCTCGGTCTCGCGGTTTGCCTCAAGAGTGATAGCTTTACCGCAGGGATCGGTCATAGTCACGCTGATGCTTGCGGGGGAGTCGGTTTTTACGGTCGGGGTAACGAAGACCTTACCATCCTCGTGGCGCTGAGTTACGTGGAATTCGGTTATTCTCGCACTGTTTTTCTCTATAAGATATACGGGGCGCCAAATACCCATATCACAGAGATAGGGGCCCCAGTCCCAACCGAGCATACAATGCGCTTTTCTTATAAATCTGAATCCGGGGAGAACGTGAGGGCCGGAGATGATCCTATTAAGATAAGGAGCGACCTCTGCTACAAGTGCCTTATTCTTCATTTCAAGATAATCGTAGATAGCGTGTGATATGACCTTAACGGTATTCTCACCGTCAAGGAGCTTATCGGTTACGTCGAATTCATAAGCGATATGCATATCGTCGGTATACGCGATATGCTCACCGTTAAGATAAACGTCGCAAAGGGTATCAAGTCCTTCGAAGCGAAGAAGGTAAGGATTATCCGATTTTTTTACCGTGAAGGTGCGCTCAAAGGTATAGTCGGAACGAGTGAGCTCGAATGCGCGAAGTTCGTTATCGCGGTAGAAGGGGTCGTCCATAAGACCGTTCTCAAGAAGGAAGGAGAAAAGAGAGCCGGGAACATTGCCGATGCAATCAAAACCGCCACCTGTCATTCTCCATTTGCCGGATAGTGATATTTTATTCATAAGACCTCCAAAAATAATACTTGATATTTATATTATATTATGATAGACTATAGGTATCAATGTAATATCTAACTATTTTTTTGTATTATTTTACTACGGAGAAAACATGGAATTTATTGTTTCCGGCGTTAATTTCGGGCACGGACGCGGCGAATTTTGCAGAAGGCGCAAATCAAAGGATCACTTTATATCCTTTTTCAGAACCGACTATTTATATGAATCGAACGGCGAGATCCGACATGGATCAAAGGGAGACGTTCTTATAATTCCGAGGGGAGAGGCGGTATATCACGGACCGACGCCCGATATGAAGGAAGGCTTCCGAAACGACTGGGTGTATATAAGAGGGGACGATTTTATAGAGGCAGTAAAAAAATACCGACTCCCGATAGGCGAGCCATTTCAGATAAACGGCTCGGGAATCCTCTCTGCGACCATTGAGAAGATCGAATCGGAGTGCGCATTTAAGCGCGAGGGACACGCCGAGCTATGCGACGCGCTGATGCGAGGATGTATTATCGAAATTGCGAGAGAATATAAAAAAAGCGGCGAGGTTAGGGCAAAGGACAGAATTACTGCGCTTCGCGAGGAGCTTGTCGCTCACCCCGAAAAGGACCTGTCGCTTAAGGAAATGGCAGAAACCTGCGGATATTCACAGAGCAGATTCTCATCGCTTTACAAGGAATTCTTTGGCACGTCGCCGACAAACGACCTTCTCAACATAAGAATAGAAAAGGCAAAGAGACTCCTGATATACAGCTCTATGCAGATAACGGAAATTGCGGAGGAGGTTGGATTTTCAACCGTTTTCCACTTTTCAAAATTCTTCAAAAAAACGGTCGGCATCACACCGACGGAATACAAAAAAACGCCGAATTAATGGGCGATGTTCTTAGCGGAGAATTTGAAAAACGCCGTTAAGTGCGAGCATCGCATTTGACCGGACAAATGCTTTATGGGCTAAGCCCAACCCCCTATACAAACAGAAAGAGCAAACACACAGGATTAAATCTTGTATGTCTGCTCTTTTTCTGTTGGTTTTAGCTTAGAGTTATGAGGCTCGCTTTGCTCGCCGTTATGAGTTTGCTACGCAAACGTTATGATATGATTGCCCATCAAATCTTAAGCTTGGCGAAGCCAATCATAACAATGCGTAGCATTTCTAAACTGATAACTTGCCCGCAAGGGCAATCATAACTTAGCGTGATTTGTCCGTTAAGGACATCACGCTAAGCTCGGCGTTTTTTATAGTTTAATTTTAGGCAAAACAAGGCTTTCGCCAAGATCAAGAAGATGAAGCGACACGCCCCACATTGCATTGAAATATCTGCATCCGTTATGGATATTATCCGTCGACGAAAAGCGTTCGTAGCGGATAGCGTGACCGTAAAGATATATATCGGCGTTTATAGAGTAGTCAACATCCTCTAATTTGTGACAAACGGCGATCCTCTTTCCCGATAGCTCCACGACCTCATTGACGCCGAGGATTCGGACGCCGTCTGCAATTTTCAAAAGCTTATCGACGGGATCGTTGTTTCCCGGCTCGATCATAAGCTCCTTACAGCCTGATTTCATCATATTGACGAAATCGGGAACGGCATCCATCCAAGAGAGCATTGCCGCCTCGACTCTTCCCGCCTTGAACTGATCGGCAAGGTCACCCGTGTGAATTATAACGTCGGGCGAAAGCTCCTTGACGAGCCTTTCAAAATACGGGTAAAGCGGTGTATCGGTGTCGCCTATATGGAGCAATTTTACGCCTCTGCCCTTAGCGAAGAACTCCTTTGCGGCCGAAAGCGAGTTTTCAAATTCGCAAACGGCATCATCATAGGAAAGCTCACCGAGCGTCCGATTTTTTATTGGAATATGGTCGGTTGAATGAACGAATGATTCACCGTTCATATCGATCAAGGTGATCGACGCGTCAAATATTTCAGCCGCCTTAAATTCACGCGGTTGATAAATCTCGCGAAGGGCGATATGCGGAGCTTCCCCACCGATAAGCAAAACGTCACAGTCATCGGGGAGTGAAGCAACCTTATCCGGCAAAAATTCTCTGACGCGCGCACCTACGGAAATTGCGGTTTCGTGCTTTAATTCCCACCACGGATATTTAAAATCGGATGAAATGCGAGCGCGCTCAAAATCGGCGCGTATCTCGTCGGCAGTGAGTCCGACGAACGCCTCCGCATCGGCGAGTGTGAAAAAGGCTTCGCGTATGACGGGAAGAACGGTAAAATCCGAATCAAAAGCGGCGGAGATCATAGATGCCGTTTCGAGAGAAGAATAATACGGAGCTGAATAGATAATTCCGTTAAAGCCGATATTCTTAAGATATAAAACCGTGCTTGATATTTGTTCTTTTCCGAGAGGGGTCAATCTGTCAAAACGTGTTTGGC
>JAZLEH010000226.1:0-2230 GCA_045615165.1 Eubacteriales bacterium
GGATCAGCTTCGGATCTAACCTCGCATTCAAGGTCGTAGAACATACCGTACCAAAGGAAGGGATAATAGCCCTTAAGCTTACGGAGAGTATAGAAATCGAAAAGACCGTTAAACGCGCACGGACGAGCATCGTAATACATGAGCATATCGATGATATCCGATTTCTGCGAAATTGCCATTGTCGAAAGCGTAAACGCCGCGCCCTTAAGTCCGATGATCTGCTCGATCGTATAGGTGAATACCTCACCCGACCAGCCTTCTACATAGTTCCATTCGTTGAGGATGCTCTCTGCGCTTCCGTAACCGCTCTCTTCCATCGCGGCTTTAACTGCCTTTGCGCGCTCGATAACGTGCGGTACGGAGTTCGTATAAATATGCCACGAGAAGAAGTCTATCGGCACTTCTCTCTTCTGCATTTCAAGAAGGAAATCGCGTCCCCACTCTACGTTTCCGCAGATAGCAGGACCGCCTATCTTAAGCTCGGGGAAGCAGGATTTAAGATGCTTTGCCGTTATTTCGAAAAGCTCGAAGAACTGATTGCGAGAGCCGCCCCAGGTTCTTACGCTCGGCTTGTTATAGTCAAGATCCGGCTCGTTCCATATCTCCCAATACTTGATACCGTAATTATAGCCGCTTGCCCAACCGTAATTATAATGACGGATAATATGCTCGCATATGATCGCCCACTTTTTGAAATCCTTCGGAGGGTAAACGTGGAATTTCTTTATATAATGCTCGATCTTTTGACCGAGACGATAGAAGGTCTCCGTGCCTGCGAGAAGGGTTATTGCAACGTATTCGTCAGTGCACGCGAAATCGTACGACTCCTCTTTGTAGGGATCTGCGTCAAAGTTCGGGAAAATCGCCGAAATATCTACCGTATGCTCACTACCGTAATTTCCGCAGAACGATGCGTCGTGATTTCTCGCGTAAGGTATTTTTGCCGCTTTAAAGTCCGCAAGATTGCTTCTGAACTGATCCTTCGCGTGTCTTTTATGAATCGGTCCATTGTTAACAGCGTTCATAGGTCTGAATTTTCCATAGGTTTTGCTAAGGTCAAATTTGATATTTTCCATAGTGTTATTCCCTTTCTATGAGAGCATTTTGCTCGCTTTGAATCCATTCTAACATATTTTATTTCATTTGTAAATAGCAAATACAAATCTTATTGACATATATTTTTCATTGTGTTATAATACATAAAAAAAGACCGAGGTGTTCATATGGATTTTAAAAACCTGGCTTACGACATAATCATTCTTGCCGGTCAGTCAAACGGTCAAGGCACCGGACGCGGTCCCGTTACCGATGAATATATCCCAAGTGAGGATATAATAAGCCTCACCGCCGAATATACTATCTCACGCATTATCGATAACGATATAAGCAAGCGCCTCGTTATCTACCCCGACAAACCTTTTATTCTCTCGATTGCCGAGGAAAGAATTGTCAATGAAATGAAGATCGGTGACCTATCTCTTTCGTTTGCACGCGAATATAAACGAGCGGGGCTCATAGATGCAGGAAGAAAGATATTGATCATCCGCGCCGCGATCGGCGCTACGGGATTTATGCACGGTCATTGGGGTGTACACGCTCCCTTGTACCGCAAATTGATCGAGCTCACCGATTACGCACTCTCACTTAATACCGAAAACCGCATAAAAGCATTCCTCTGGCATCAGGGTGAACACGAGGTCGGCAAGATGAATCCCCCTGCCAACTACGCAAAACAGCTTGATGCGCTATTCTCGGATTACAAAGCTCGATATAGCATTCCAACACTCCCCATAATATCAGGTGATTTTACAAAGGAATGGAAAATCTCATCGTTACGCAGAGGCAGAGATCCTGAACCGATCTGCCAAACGATAAAATCGGTCACAGAATCCCACGGCGGCAGATACGTAAAAACTGAAGACCTTCTCACAAACAACCAAATGAACGCCGACGGAGATATAACCCACTTCTGCCGCGAAGCTCTGGATCTGCTTGGCAAGCGCTACTTTAAAGCATATAATGAAATCATTAAATAACGGAGAACATAAATTATGATGAAAGAATACGATCCCAATCTAATTATTGAAAACAAAATCGGAGACTACGACGTTGCGTTCTATAATGCCGACAACGAGATCTTCAGACTCTACGGAACAAAGCGCGAGGGTGATGGCTATCGCAGAATTCCTCAGGCTATTGCGAACGGCATAAGCGAAGGAATTTCATATAG
>JAZLEH010000227.1:0-1841 GCA_045615165.1 Eubacteriales bacterium
GGATAACAAGGACGCTGCTGGTGATAAGAGTACCGATAGCGTTCGGGAAAATATGCTTGAACATAATTCTCGAGTCCTTTGCACCGAGAGTTCTCGCAACGAGAACGTATTCCTGATTCTTGAAGCGGTAGAACTGCATTCTCGTACGTCCCGCCATACCCGTCCATCCGGTTAAGAAGAACGAGATAAACAGAATAAGCATGTGAGATGCATTAAAGTGATACTTCAAGAGTGTAATAACGATCATGAAAGGAATTGACGCCAGAAGGTCAACTATTCTTTCCATTATAAGGTCGATCCTACCGCCGTAGTAACCCTCGATAGAGCCGTAGATAGCACCAACGAAGAGGTTGACAGATGCAACGATAATAGCGAGAATGAAGGAAAATCTTGCACCGCTCGCAAGACGGGTAAAGATGTCTCTACCGTACTCGTCAGCTCCGAAGAGGTGGCTTGCCTTGGTAATTCCATCCCCTGCCTCGTGGTGCAGATAAGCATAATACTCGCTGTAATCAACTCTTACTCTCCAACCGGTCTGGTTAGAAATAGCGTAGTTGTAGAGCTTCTCATCGCCTTCCCAGTACATCTTACTGGTATAGCCGTCTGCTCCGTCAGCTGCCTTATAAGCAGGAACCATATTACCCTCTTCGTCATAAACGATGACGGTCTTACGTCCCTTACCGACCTTTGTCTGATACCAAAGGTTAGCATTGTTTTCATCCTGCTCTGCAACGGCACTCTTGGAAGAGTCGATTGCGGGCAGAATTACCTGAGCGTTGTTTTCGTCCTGATATTTCTGGAGAGCCTCATACTCAGCATTGGTGAGGTCCACGAAAATAACGCCGATATCGTTGTAGGTATCGCTTCTGAAGGTATAAAGCTTCTTCTGCTTACCCATATAGGTTTCCTCAGTGATAATGATATCCTCGGGATCGGAGAGAATAACCTTTTTGCCGGTCTCCTGCTCGATAGCCTGATAGGTTACGAAGGTCTCCTCATTTACCTGAGTGGTCTTACCGCCGTCCCAGAATTCAATGCCGAGCTTAACGAAAAGCTCGTTTCTGGGGAGAGCAAACTTGTAGTTGGAATCCTCATACGCGACGGTATAAGGAGAAAGCAGAGGCGCGATGAGCGCGAAGAGCAGCAGCAATACGATGATTACCGATGCAACGATAGAAGCCTTATTCTTTGCGAAGCGGCGAAGCGCATCCTGGAAATAGGTTACAGGCTTTGTTTCGAGCTTTTTGTCGTGAAGATTTGCATTTTCGGAACGGAAAACGAATTTTTCGCTTGAGATATTATAATCCTGTGCTTTCATTACTTCGCCCCCATTCTTATTCTCGGGTCAATTACGCCGTACGAAAGGTCGATAACAAGACCCGCAGCAAGACCTACGAGCAGGTAGAAGCCCGAAAGCATCATAAAGAAGTCATAGTCCTGGCTGTTGATCGCGTTAAGGTAAAGTCCGCCGACACCACTGATTCCGAAGATTTTCTCTATAACAAGCGAACCCGAAAGTACGCTGACAAATTCACCAATAATAGACGGGAATATCGGCACCATCGAGTTACGAAGCGCGTGTCTCGTAGTAGCCTGAGCCTTTGTAAGACCCTTGGTTCTTGCAAGAAGCATAAACTCGCTGGTAAGCACCTCGGTAAGCTCCGCACGGGTAAAACGAGCGTAACCCGCAACAGATCCGAAGGACATTGCCAAAATAGCGGGGATCATGGATTTAAACATATCCCAGTTAAAATACAACTCCCAGTTAAACGTACCGGGGATATACTCGAGTCCCTTCTCCGGGAAAAGCTTTGCAACCTCGGGGAGAGACATCATTGAGG
>JAZLEH010000228.1:0-8444 GCA_045615165.1 Eubacteriales bacterium
ATCTACGATTCCGCGCTCAAGCATATCGCAATACTCCTCGTTATAAGCGTCGAAGCCGTAGCCGACCTTGCCGCTCTCGCGGATCTTGGAGATGATAACAGATCCGTCAAGACCTGCGTTATTTGCAATCTGCTTCATAGGAGCTACGAGGGACTTAAGAACGATGGTTGCACCGGTCTTTTCATCACCCTCAAGAGTGTTAACGACTGCTTCAACGGAGTCCATTACGTTAATGAGCGCAACGCCGCCGCCTGCAACGATACCCTCTTCAACAGCCGCCTTAGTAGCGTTGAGGGCGTCCTCTATACGAAGCTTCTTTTCCTTCATTTCAACCTCGGTAGCCGCGCCAACCTTGATAACGGCAACGCCGCCTGCAAGCTTAGCAAGACGCTCGAGGAGCTTTTCCTTATCGAACTCGGAGGTAGTGGTCTCGATAGCGTTGCGGATCTGGCTGACTCTCTCAGCGATCGCCTGCTTATCGCCTGCTCCGTCTACGATAATGGTGTTTTCCTTAGTAACCTTAACCTGTCTTGCGCGTCCGAGCTGTGCAATAGATGCATCCTTAAGCTCAAGTCCAAGCTCGCTTGTGATAACCTCGCCACCGGTGAGGGTTGCGATATCGCGAAGCATTTCCTTACGTCTGTCACCGAAGCCGGGAGCTTTAACAGCAACAACGGTAAAGGTGCCGCGAAGCTTGTTAAGAACGAGAGTGGTGAGAGCCTCGCCCTCTACATCCTCTGCAACTACGAGAAGCTTCTTGCCGGACTGAACGATCTGCTCGAGTATGGGAAGGATCTCCTGGATGTTAGAGATCTTCTTATCGGTGATAAGGATGAGGCAGTCGTCGAGAACTGCTTCCATCTTATCGGTATCGGTAACCATATAGGGGGAGAGGTATCCGCGGTCGAACTGCATACCCTCAACGACCTCGCTGTAGGTTTCAGCGCTCTTGGATTCCTCAACGGTAATAACGCCGTCTGCGGTAACCTTATCCATCGCGTCGGCAATGAGGTTTCCGATAGACTCGTCACCTGCGGAAACTGCACCTACTCTTGCGATATCATCTCTTCCGTTAACGGTCTTTGACTGATTCTTAAGCTCCTCAATAGCCGCGTCAACTGCCTTGAAGATACCCTTACGAAGAACCATGGGGTTTGCGCCTGCGGCAACGTTCTTCATTCCTTCGTGAATGAGAGCCTGCGCAAGAAGGGTCGCGGTGGTAGTTCCATCACCTGCCGCGTCGTTGGTCTTGGTTGCGACCTCACGAACGAGCTGCGCACCCATATTTTCAGCAGGGTTATCAAGCTCAATTTCCTTTGCGATAGTAACACCGTCGTTGGTGATGAGGGGAGCGCCGAACTTCTTATCAAGTACGACGTTTCTGCCCTTAGGGCCGAGAGTGATTTTAACGGTATCGGCAAGCTTATCAACGCCGCGAAGAAGAGCGGCTCTTGCCTCTGTGCCGTAAAGTATTTCCTTTGCCATTAGTTATTCTCCTTAATATAATTGACTTTGGTATTACTCAACTACTGCGAGTATATCCGCCTGACTTACGATAGTGTATTCAACACCGTCAAGCTTAACCTGAGTTCCGGTATATTTACCCGTGATAACGCGGTCGCCCTCTTTAAGAGTCATAACGACTTCCTTACCGTCAACGAGTCCGCCGGGGCCAACCGCAACGATAACGGATACCTCGGGCTTCTCCTTTGCGGAATCGGGAAGCATAATGCCGGACTTAGTGGTCTCGACTGCTTCTTCTCTCTTAAGAACTACCTTGTCAAGAAGGGGTCTGAGTTTCATAACGTTTCCTCCATTTTCTCTTTTTAGCACTCAAAAACGAAGAGTGCTAATTCATACGGTTATATTCTATACTAACTATTAATAAAAATCAATAGTTTTCCGTATATTTCACAATTTGTTAACATTTTAAGCCCTGCCTACGGCTATTCCATATCCTTTTTCAAAGCGCTCAGTATCTTCTTCTCCTCTCTTGATATTTTCACCTGAGTAAGTCCGAGGATCTTCGCCGTTTCAGCCTGCGAAAAATCTCTGAAATAGCGAAGAATAATTATCTTTCGCTCGGTCTCTCCAAGCTTATCGATCGCAAGCCTTAGCGCAAGGTGATCAAACTCTCTTCGCCCGTCGTCCTCGTCATAGATGACGTCGGAGAGAGTTGCGCCCTCGTCATCGTCATACGCCGCCTCGTCGAGAGAGCGGACGGGCGTCGTTGAATAAAGCGCGGTTGCGGCATCCTCCGGTGAAACTCCGACCGCCGCCGCGATAGAGGCAATTCCAACGTCCTCACCCGTATTCATCCGGCGCTCTCTTTCCGCGTTCAGAATGGCTGAAAGCTTTTTATATTCCCGTGAGACCTTTATCATTCCGTCGTCGCGAAGGAAGCGGCGTATTTCACCGAAAATGAGTGGAACGGCGTAGGTTGAAAAGGCGCATTTTCGCTCCTCGTCAAAGGTGTTGATAGCCTTGACAAGTCCTACCGATCCAACCTCGTATAGCTCGTCGACGTCTGCCGAGCGGGATGAAAACCTTGCAACGACGTTATAAACGAGGGGCTTATTCAAGGTGACGAGAGCCTCACCCGCCTCCTTGTCTCCGCTTCGGTAACGCCGTATAAGCTCAGGATTTTTATCGTACAAACGCTCTTCTGTTTTCATTTATTTTAAGATCTTCCTCATAAGAACGGTAGTTCCCCGCCCGACCTTGCTTTTCACCGTCAACGAATCGGTGAAGCTCGCCATAACGAGAAATCCCATTCCGCACCTTTCCGCGGCGTCGCCCGTCGTGTACGAGGGTGACATTGCGAGACCGACGTTTTCGATTCCGCATCCGTTATCCGATATTTCAACGGTTATCTCCCTCGTGTTATATAAGCGCGCCGATATATATATGTAAGAGTGGTCCGGGTCGCTGACTCCGCGATAGGCGTGTACTATAGCGTTTGTCACCGCCTCGCTAACGGCGCATCTGAGGTCTCCAAGCTCATCCACGGTCGGATTCAATTCCGCTGAAAATGCGCTGATTATAGCGCGGGATACGCTTTCGTTTACGCTCTTTGCAGGCAGCCTGAATCTTATCTCGTTAATTATCTTTTTCATTTTTTGCATTCCTCCAGCATAACGTTAGATATTTTTTCAATTCCCGAAAGCCTGACGAGCTTTCGCTGCGCTTCCGACATTCCCGACACGCGAACGACGCAACCGTTATCTATGGCGACGGTCGCCCTGCCGATTATCAGCCCGATACCCGAGGAATCCATAAATTTCACTCCCGAAAAATCAAGCCAAAGCTCCGTCGGCTTCTTGCGATAGAGCATGGAGTCGATCTCGTCGCGCACCTCCTTTACGTTGTGGTGATCAAGCTCACCCGAAAGGCAGGATATCAGCCGATTCCCGTCACAAACGAATTTTACCTTTTCCTTCATTTTAAATCATTTTAAACTCCTTGTTTTTTCTAAATTCTAACACGCGCCTTGGGTAAAAACTTGTCGCACCGTGTATGAAGATCAAATTATTTTTAAATTGGGTTATTTTAATTATTAAATTAAATGAAGCTTTTTCGCAATATTCGCCTTGACGAATTGCTTATAACCCTTATACGTACTCTCGGCGGTATACGACGCGGCGCTTTTGGCATAACCGATATTTCTGCCGATCTCGTTTATATATATTTCTGCGTCGCGCTCGCCGACGACCTCTGCCGCAGCGTCGTATATTAAAAAGTTGTAGTATCTAAGCTCGGTATCAGTCCTCTTCTCTGCGCTTCGCTCTTCTATGATCTTCTGTCGCCTTGAGTAATCAAGGCAAAGCGCACAAACGAGGCTATCAAGCGTTAACTCTAGCTTCGGAGGATGCATTGCACCTCCGTAAGCTCCTCCTCAAGTGTGGAAAGCTCCCCTTCAAGCTCCGAAAGCTCAGAGAGAGCCTCGCGCGCCTCGGAAAGAAGATTAATAAGGTCGGTTACGACCTTTTGTGAAGAGCCACTCTGCTCCGAGAGCATATCGAGAAGAAGTTCTCTGATATTAAGCATCGAATTTACCTTATCGATCCTTGATTTTATCTCCCGCATATCTTCCTTTATCTCTGCGGGTGAGCGGTATATCATCGACGGAATACCGTTTGCGTTATCGTAGCTTCTGTACATTTTTCTCCCTTCATTATTCATTATATATGGTTTGTGGATAGCAGAGAGCAAAGTCACTCATAGTGACACCTTATTCCCTGCTTTGCGTTGAAATTGCGGGTTACTCGGGGCAAAAGTAACCTGTTGCGTGACTATTCTAACATATCAAAAGTCACTTGTCAAGTGATTTTTTGAGATTTTTTCAAAAAACTATTGCATTTTGAGTGACTTTATGATAGAATAAGATCGAAAGAAAATACGAAGGGATGAATCGCTATGTCTAACAGATTAAAGGAAATAAGAAAGGCAAAGGGCCTTACCCTCGAGATGCTTGCCGAAAAGCTCGGAGCGAGCAAGCAGACGATACACAGATATGAAAACGGAGTGATCGCGAATATTCCGACCGACAAGATCAGAATGCTTGCTCAGTCGCTCGACGTTACGCCGTCAGCGCTTATGGGATGGGATGACGGAGTCTACGCATACGATAATATCATTCCTATTGAAGGAAAGAAACTCCCCGTGCTCGGAACGATTGCCTGCGGCGAGCCTATCTACGCGTCGGAGGAATACGGAAGCTATATTTCAACCGGCTCGGATATAGACGCGAGCTTCTGCTTAAGAGCGCAGGGCGACTCAATGATAGGAGCAAGGATCTACGACGGAGATATCGTTTTTATAAGACAGCAGGACTCGGTGGATAACGGAGATATCGCGGCAGTTATAATAAACGACGAGGCAACGCTTAAGCGCGTTTATTACTACCCCGACGAGAGCAAGATAGTTCTCTCACCCGAGAACCCGAGATTCGCCCCCCTCGTTTATACGAAGGACGAGCTTAATTCCATAAAGATCCTCGGCAAGGCGGTAGCCTTCCAGAGTGTGATCAGATAAGTGAGGACGCCTTTATGAAAAAGATTGCAATCGTTTACGGAAGAAGCCTCGGAGAGGTCGGAAAAAGAGCGGTCGAGGAGTTGAGCCGCACCCTTCTTGATTACACGCTTGAATACCCCGTTTGCCGCGAATACGAAGACGCGGCTGATATGAGCGAGTTCAAGCTTATCTATATCGGCACGAAGAAAAATAACGGATATATCGAAAAGAATTCGAAAAGATCTCTTCTTAAGAAAGAAGAATATTTCATAAGCGTTAAGAATAATATAGCTATTATCGAAGGCTCTGACGAGGCCGGAATGCTTTACGGCGCGCTCGATTTTTATAATAAATATATCGTTAAGTTCGAGCATCCCGACACTGATAAATATTGGATAAACCTTTTAACAAACGAGAACCTTCCCGATTTCGAATACGGATCAGCGCCTTCGATAAACGAAAGAGGACTCTGGACCTGGGGCCACGTTATATACGATTACCGCGGATATATCGACAATATGATGAAGCTTAAAATGAACAGCGTAATTATATGGAACGATTTTGCCCCCGCGAACGCAAAGGAGATCGTCGACTACGCCCACGCAAGAAATATAAAGGTCATCCTCGGATTTGCGTGGATGTGGGACACGCATTGCGACCGCTTCGATATAAAAAATCTCTCCGGAAATTCCGAAGAGATCGTGGAAAAATATGAGAAGGAATACGCGGGGCTCGGAGCGGACGGAATATATTTTCAGACCTTCACCGAGCTTGAATCGGATAATATTGACGGAGTCTGTATCGCAAGCGCCGCCGCAGATTTTGTGAACAATACCGCCTCACTATTATATAAGAAGCACCCCGATATTGAAATTCAATTCGGGCTTCACGCGTCATCGGTCAAAAACAAGCTTGAGTTTATAAAAACGGTCGACCAAAGAATCCGCATCGTGTGGGAGAATTGCGGCTCATTCCCGTTCTCATATATCCCGAAGGACGTCGCGACGTTTGATGAAACGAAGGAATTCGTAAATAGGATCTCACGCTTACGCGGCGAGGACGATCGCTTCGGCGTCGTAACCAAGGGCCTCGTTAAGCTCGATTGGCCGACCTTCGAGCATCTGCGCGGTCCGCAATGCATCGGCATAAGCTCGGAGCTGATGAAGGAAAATAGGATAATCCGCAAGAGAAGGATATGGAGATATATTCAAGCGGGTTGGATGAATTACGGTGATAAGGCTTATGAAATGATCCGCGAAATGCAACGCATAAAGGAAGGAAATCTCTCCTCCTACGCGCTCGTTGAGGACGGAATGTTTGAAGAAAATATTATGTATCCCGTCGCGCTCTACGCAGAAATGCTTTGGAATTGCGCATCGGATATAAAGACTCTCTCGGAGGAGGTAGCGCTCAGAAGCTACGTTACGTTCGCATAAAATAAGAAAAGAGCGGAGAAGCCGTTAAAGCACGGATTCTCCGCTCCTGTTTTGTGTGTTGCCCTTTTCTGCAAGACCGTATTCAACTTCATATCCAAGCGTTTCGATTGCGAGGGCGTTACCCGTGGACGATCCGCGTCCCTTTACAGGACCTTCATCGGGATTGATCGCCTCATAGTGATTCAGATATTCAAGCTCCCAATCGTAATACGAGCCTTCTGCTCCGTAGTATTTGAAAATTCCCTGCCCTTTTGTTTATTACCAAACGAAGAAATCACTTCCGACGATTTTAAGAAGCGCCTCGACATAGTAAAAATCGTTATAGATCATCGAGGTGTTAACGCGTACCGCATCCTTTTCGGTTTTGGGATATGCAATGCTTCCGTTAATTATCATATCATCGGTCTCGGGATCGAAGTTTGAGCAATGCTCGGTTATCGCCTTAAGCATCTTGACTGCGGCATTAGTGTACATTCCGCCCTCGTTTTCGGGAAGATGCTTACCAAGCTCAAGCATTCCGCAAGCGGCAATAACGCCCGCTGAGGAATCGTAGTAAACCGGATCTGCAGGAGCACGAAAATCGAGTCTTGGAATCCAGTCGTCAGCACAAGCGGCGATGAAATAGTTTGCAACCTGCTTTGCCGCATTAAGATATCTCTCCTCACCCGTGTGAATATACGAAAGCGTGAATCCGTATACCGCCCAGCTCTGTCCGCGCGACCACGACGATCCAACGGCATAACCTTGACCAGCGTGAGTAGCGATAGCGTCACCCGTGTCTCTGTCGTGCTCAACTATGTGAGCTATCGAACCGTCGGGACGGAGGTGAGTGCGGATAGCGTTGTCTGCGTGCGCCATTGCAACTCTCTTATATCTGTCATCCCCGATCTCACGCGATGCGAAATAAAGAAGAGGAAGATTCATAAGAGTGTCTATAATAGACCAGTTGTATGCACTCGGCACGTTCCACGCCTTGATGTAATTACCACCGACGATGAAGCGCCCCATAAGAGTGGAAGCTGCGTAAAAGAGTCTTTTTCTTGACATGGGGTCGCCCGTCATCTGATATTTAGCGCCACTGGTTATCTGCCACATAAATCCGACGTCGTGATGGATAACATCATATTTCGTGTCGAATGCACCGTCAAGAAGCTCCTCGGTGCGTTCAAGAGTCTTGAAATACTCCTCGTTACCGGTGTGCTTATAAAGAAGCGCGTTCATACCGCCCCAGAAGCCGTTAGTCCAAAAGTTGACCTTTTGTTCACCGTTGTCTATGTGCACGCCGTTTTCATCAACACCGTCGGGAAGCTTGTTGCGCGAGCGAAGAGTAACCTTCGACATCTTCGCATCAACCTTGGCGAGCATTTCCTCTGCCCACGCCTTGTTTTCTGCCAATATTTGATTATGACTTTTCATTTTATACCTTTCAAAACAGGCAAGCCTCTCGACCTGCCTGTTTTTGTTTTTATAGTAAGCTATCTTTCGATCATTTTAAGATCGAAGCATTTGATCCGGAATTTTTTTGAAAGTCGATGCTTTAACGACGAATTTCGGAAAATTATCGAAGCATTTGAACTAGAGAATTTTTTGAAAGTCGAGGCAAAGCGAGCAACGCAGGCGACGGCGTAGTTACCTATGTCGAGCCGAGGCGTCGATGCTTTAACGACGAATTTCGGAAAATTATCGGAGCATTTGAACTAGAGAATTTTTTGAAAGTCGAGGCAAAGCAAGCAACGCAGGCGACGGCGTAGTTACCTACGTCGAGCCGAGGCGTCGATGCTTTAACGATGAATTTCGGAAAATTATCGGAGCATTTGAACTAGAGAATTTTTTGAAAGTCGAGGCAAAGCGAGCAACACAGGCGACGGCGTAGTTACCTACGTCGAGCCGAGGCGTCGATGCTTTAACGACGAATTTCGGAAAATTATCAGTTCAAATTTAGGAGGGCTGCTTGCCGAAGTATGCCTGAATACCGCCGTCTACGTAAAGGATCTG
>JAZLEH010000229.1:0-2037 GCA_045615165.1 Eubacteriales bacterium
ATAAGAGCCGACGTGAGTTTTACCGTACGCGGTGATAACGGGGTATCCGAAGATAGCGCCGCGGATCTTAAGATAATCCTCGGGTAAGCCAAGCTCCTTTTCGGCGACGCCGTGAAGAGTCGTAAGAGTGCCGAGAAGGTGACCGCCTGCAGAGTAGCCGAGGGCGAAAATACGATCTGCGTCTATATGATATTTCTCGGCATTTTCCTTTATGTACTTAAGCGCTCTTCCCGCATCAAGGAGCTGGCGGGGATATATAGCGTGATCGCCGCAGCTGTAGGTAAGGACGAATGCGTTAACGCCTCTGGCAAGAAGCGCAAGTGCGGTATAAACGCCCTCTCTCCACGACACGCCCGAATATGCGCCGCCGGGAATTACGAGAACTGCATCACGAAGGGAGTTCGTGTCGTCGTGCATTGCATAGACGTCAAGAAATACTCTCTCGTCCTCAGATTCAAAGAATATGCGTTCGTTATAAAGATTCTGTTCCATATTGATCTCCTTTTCGCATAAAACGCGATAATTAAGCTTTAACAATAATTATATACTATAATTAAACAAAAATCAAGGGAGTTCACAAAAAAGAGTGGCGAAGAACGCCACTCAGGAGGATCAGAGTATATCGTCGCGACCGTAGTACATATCCCGCTTTTCCTCATCGGAAAGCTCGTCAAGATCAAGGCCCTGACGCATCGCGGTCCACGCGCGGTTAGGAACGGGAGGATTAAACGCAGGAAGCTCAATGCCGGGAGTATTGATTCCGGGGATCGCATCCTTATAACCCGTATCGCGGGATTTAGGTCCTCCCTCGTTCATTATCTTGGGGATCTGGTTATCATTTCTTTTTTCCATATTAACACCTCGGTGAATTCAAGAAAAGAGCGGTAAAGCTCTTTTGATTTCAGTTTTTACAGTTGTGGCGTTTTTATACTTGATTTAAAGAAAAAAGTGTGATAAAATGTAATTAAGATATGGGAAAGGAGAAGTCAACTTTGCTTTACAACAATTTAAGCGGATATTTTAGAAAAAAATACGGCAAGAGACTTAAGAAGATATGCATTGACGGCGGCTTCTCTTGCCCGAACAGAGACGGAAAATGCGGCACGGGTGGCTGTATATATTGCGGCGAGAGAGGCGCAGGCGAACATATTGACAGTGCACTTTCAATCAGAGAGCAGGTAAGTTCGGCGCTTGCAGGCGCGAAGCGCGACGAGAGCTTTATTGCGTATTTTCAGAATTTTTCAAACACTTACGCGCCCGTCGATGAATTAAAGAAGCGTTACGACTCGGCGCTTATTGATAGGCGGATAGTCGCACTTGCCATTGGAACGCGCCCCGATTGCATCGACGAAGAGAAAGTTAAGCTTATTGCATCTTACAAAGACAGAGTGGACGTTTGGGTTGAGCTTGGGCTTCAGAGTGCAAACGATAAGACTGCCGAGCTAATCAATCGTGGCTATCCCCTATCGGTTTTTGAAAAGGCTGTTGCGTTGCTAAAGCAATACGATATACCGATCGTTGCACATATGATAATAGGACTTCCCGGTGAAACGGGAGAGGAGGCTAAAGAAACGGCAAGATACCTTGGCTCGCTTGGGCTTTTTGGCATAAAGATTCACTCGATATACGTTATGGAGGGAACGAAGCTTGCGGATGAATACCGTGAAAATCGTTACACGCCCCCTACTCTTTCGGAATTCGTAAGCGCTTGTGCCGAGTGCGTAGGATATATACCCGAATCAGTCGTTATACACAGACTGACCGGAGATTGCCCAAAGGATATGCTTGTCGCGCCCGATTGGAACGCTGACAAAAACAAAATATTAGACGAAATAGTTAAAGAGATGGAGCGCCGCAACATTTGTCAAGGGTCGCTTATAAAGTAAAAAGCAGAGAAAAATTCTCTGCTTTTTTATATTAATACGGACCTGCAAGCGGATTAACGCTTTCCTTCCACATTTCTTCTACGTATGCTTCAAGTCCGAGGTCGAGCTTTGCCGCCTCGATATAATCGCTTTGAAGAGGTCTTGCGGGGGA
>JAZLEH010000230.1:0-9653 GCA_045615165.1 Eubacteriales bacterium
AATTCCCGAGCGCGACGCCTTTCCCCAGAAGCGAAGATCTCTACCATCATCCCAGCCCACGTCGTCAAATTGAAGTATAACGCCAAGCGGTATAGTAAACTTATCAAGCATTACAAATTCTCCTTTTTGATAAATAAATTAATAAACAAACCGAATTATATCAAAATTTCTACACGGGTGTCGGTAAATTCGACACGGTACGTATCAAATTCATTATGCGTAGCGTGAAGCGAGATGCTTCCGCCGATGCATTCCTTGGGGGTTATTCCCTTTTTGAAGCTTACGCAGAAATTACGCTCAATAGGCTCAAAGTCAACGGAAAGAGCTTCGGAAAGATCAATAATATATCTATCGTCCTTTGCCTCGATCTTCGAGTGCCAATGATAGATCGACTGATTGACCGACTCCTTGAAATCAAAAGCGGTCATATAGCCGAACACCTCATCCTGCTTTTTGAAATAGTTTGCCCAAGGCTCGATCTGTTCAAAGTTGCATTTCGGATTATATCTTAAAATATTCGTCCAGTGCAAGCCGAGATTGGTGGAATTTTGCGAGCCGTCCTCTTGCAAAAACTGCGGGAACGTATCGGGATCAACGTCGAATGCATCCCAAGGCGCTTTAAACTTAGAGAGAACGTTACCGTTCTGCTTTAAGCAAGCAACGCCGTTGATAATCTTTACCGGCGCATCAAACGGGAATCCGCTATTCGTCCAATATCTTATCCCCCTTGAATAAAGAAGCTTTGTAACATGCTCCATATGCTCATAGGTTATGCCGCCCATTCCGCAGGGGGCAATGTAGATATCGATCTTCTTTTTAAAGCCCCATGAGTTATAGATCTTAAAGAAGAGGTCGATATGTTCAAGGAAATACTCGTCGGAGACGATCTCCTTTTTCGCATGCCTTTTATTTTCATCAAAAACGACGTTAAATCCCTCGGACTCGTTAATGCGATTGCCGTTTTCATCGTAGTTACCGTGGAGGAGTCCGTGAACTGTGAATTCAACGAACGGGGAGTTATCAATGACGTCGCGATATTCTTCGAATTTTTTAATATCGATTTCAGACGCCCTGTCCCAACCGTGGGGATCGTGAGTTGCTCCAACAACGCCGCGAAGGAGATTATCCTTATCCCAGTCACCTAGGCAAAGAGCGACGGTTATCTTGCTATTCATAGCCTCGCCAAGCTTATCAAGGAGCTGATAATCCTCAAGCGCGTGATGCCTGGGAAGCCCCGAACGCGATGCAAGCCCCTTAAGGCGAAGATCTCTGCCATCGTCCCAGCCCACGTCGTCAAGCTCAAGCACCGCCGCAAGCGGTATCCTTATTTTATCAAGCATATTATTTGCCCGCCTCCATTTATTTACTAAGAGTTATTCCCGAAAGCTCGCAATCCTTGAAGAAAGGAACGTCGGGAAGCTTTATTTTGTATCCGTTTTGCTCGTTGTTAATTACTTTTATAAAACGAGGCGGTTCGTAGGGGTTCACGTTAGGCTTACCGTCGGCAGATATTGCTCCGGGGATTGCCAACGCCTCATCCCGCACGGTGCGATAGAAAAATCCGTATTGATCGGTTTTCATTTCGATATCGTAGAGTAGGTCTATTTCATCTCTGCCGTCGGGTATTTTCAAGTTATCTATAACGATATTCGGGAAATAGGTCGTGTAACCGAAATCCCAATTTGATATTTGCGCAACTAATATTGCCTCGGGATTTTCTCCTTTTCCCTTACGGTCCGCAAGCTCACAATTTTTGAGCGTTATCGTGCCGCGGAAGGTGCATCCGAAATCCTCGCGCAGCTGAATACTGCTCGCCTTGGAGTTATTATATATTTTCGTGTTTTCGATGAGCATATCGCCACCTCCGATAAGACGGATCGACGATATTTCACAATTCGATATCCTACCGTTAACGACACCCTGGTGCGCATCATAGCGGTTGATCCTGCAATCCTCATAAACCATATTCTTGCAGTAATTAGTACCCGCAACGCCCCACAGCGGATAGCCGTGATTCGGGAAGAAATTGGATTGAATGCAACGCCTTACGGTAAGGGCGGAGGTCATAGTTGCGATCAGGTCGTACGTTCCCTGAATATAATAGGCTCTCGCCTGAAAAACACAGTCCTCTATAAGCAGGTTGTGCGTAAATTCGGCAATTATAAAGCCCCAATAGGAATGCCCGATAAAGGGAACGCCGTCAAGCATCTGCCCCTTGAATATCTCATTTTCGACGGAGTGCTTTATATTTTTCACGATAACGTTCGGTCTCGTTATCAAAATTCCGCGGAAGAGCATTTGGAACTTATCAACGAGGTTCACTCTGCTCGCCTTGGTTATAAAATGCGCGTTTTCAAAGCGCATTGGCGGCTCGTCGATTCGATACGCGGTAATTTCTGTTACCTTATCGTAATCAAAGAGAAGCGGAGCGCTCTCGTCAACGTTTCCATGGGAATCAACGAGTATCAGCTCAGACTCTGCAACGCCTGCGTTTTGGTTTCCGCCATAGCGGATATAGACCTTTTTATCATCGTTTTTCAGGACGAGCATTGCGGGAAATCCAAGACCCGTGTCGATTTTCTTAGTAATATCACGATGCACGCCGCCATCGACGTTAATTTTCTCAATGCAGTTTTTATCAAGCTTACAGGGCGCGTATCTGCTCTCAAGCTTGAATATATATGTATCGTGGCTTTTGCCGCACCCCTCGCACCAAGCGATATCCGTGTCGTCAAATATTACGGTCGCACCGCAAAAATCAGTGTCGGTTTTTACTATGATCGACGATGCGACACCATCGGTTTCGGTATTTGAAATTCGATAGATTGCCGCAGGATCTGCTTTTACGGGCAGATTCATTTTGTTGGCGTATTCGTGCGCCGCCTGCATTGCGAAGAAATCGTTATTTACTCCGTCGCCGACTGCACCAAAGTCGCTATAACGTACGTATTGATCCATAATTAATTTCTCTTGCTACGCAATTCCGCTCACTTGGACAAATTAATTTTGATAGAGGAATCGCTGTACTTTATCTTATAATTATTAAAGCTCTGCTTTTCTTCATAGAGGGAGATTTCACCGCCGATGCAGGTCGAGGGAATTTCATCCTTAGTAAGGCTTATAATAAATTCCTTTTCAAACTCACAAAATCCGAGTGCAATCGCATTCGAGAGGTCGATCGAATATCCCGAATCGAGCTTTTCGATTTTCGCGTATTCATAATGAATAAGCTGATTCACTCCCTCGGAGAGAGAATTCGCAAGAGCCGTGCCGAACGTTTCGCTCTGCTTTTCATAGTATGAAAGCCAACGAGGAATATTAAGGTGATTTTTCTTCGGGTTGAAGCGAAGATAGTTTGTCCAGTGCGATCCGAGAAGGCAGGAGTTTTTCGGGCTTCCCTCCTCTACAAACGGACCAAATTCCGAAGGATCCATATCGTATGCGTTCCAAGGCATAACGAAGCCGTTCTTGCCCCATTTGAAGCAGGCAACGCCGTTTATTATTCTGACGGTTTCCTTAAATGTAAAGCTATCCGACCAGAATCTTATACCGTATTTATAAAGTCTGCGTGTCGTTTCCTCCACGGTTTCGTAGCTCATTCCGCTGACTCCGTTCGGAACGACAAAGCTTTTGACGGGCTTTTTGAAGCCCCAGCTTTCATATATCTTAAAGAAGAGATCGAGGCGTCTGTTAAAGTCGTCCTCAGGTAAGATCACGGGAATGCTGTTTCCATCCGAATCGGTTGTGCGGGTGTAAAACTCGTGCTCGGTAAGCTGCTTTCCGTTCTCATCGTAGACTCCGTGAAGGAGTGCGTGAAGCATATATTCGATATGCTCCGCCGACTCTAAGATGTCGCGGTTTTTCGTCATCTTCTCTATATCGATTTCGGATGCTCTGTCCCATCCGTACGGATCGTGAGTTATACCAACCTCGCCGCGAAGAAGATTATCCTTATCCCAGTCACCGAGGCATAAAGCACAGACGAGATTCTTACCCGTCGTGTCGGAAAGCTCCTTTAAGACCGCATAATCCTCCGGCTCGTGATTACGCGGGAGACCCGACCTTGAAGCCTTGCCGGAGAGGCGAAGATCCCTGCCGTTATCCCAGCCCACGTCATCCATTTCAATTACAAACGAAACAGGAATTTTAAGCATTTATGTAAACCTTTCTTTGCGTTTTTAGATAAAAATCGTGATACGGGGCTCGAAATGCTCGATTTTATAGGTATCAAAGCCGTTGTGTTCCTCGTATAGAGCGATGCTTCCACCCGTGCAGGATTTCGGCGTGATATCCTTCTTTAAGGAAATATAGAACTCATCCTTGCAGGGAGTAGTTTTCTTCGCGAGAGCGCCTGCGACGTCAACGACGATCTTGCCGTCATCGAGGTCGATTTTAGAGTAGAGGTTATAGAATTGCTGAGTTACGGAGAACTCAACGTCCTTTGCAATCATCGTGCCGAAGGTTTCCCTTTCCCTATTGAAATAATCGATCCAACGAGGAAGAGTTTTAAGGTTGCGCTTGGGGTTAAGTCTTAAGAGGTTAGTCCAGTGCATACCGATCATATTAGTGCCGCCGAAGTTTGCCTCGTTAACGAAGGGCATAAGAAGATCGGGGTCGAGGTCGTAGCCCTCCCACGGAGGCATCGGACCGTACTTTCCATTATACGAGCCGCCCTTTTTCATAACGGCGATATCACGGTAAGTGCCGAGCGGGCCTTCGAAGGTAAAGCCGCCGTTTGCCCAATATTTAACGCCGAGCTTTTCAACTCTTTCTGCAAGGTCGAGTATCATATCGTCGTCTGCATCGCCAAATCCGCAGGGAGACACGAAGGTGCGGATCTTTTTGGTGAAGCCCCAGCTTTCGTATATCTTAAAGAAGAGGCTCATTCTGTTGTTGAAATCCTCGGGAGAGTTAAGAACCTTTTTCCTCTTGCCGTCAACTTCTATATACTTAAAATATTCGTTCTCGGTGATAAGCTTTCCATCCTCGGCATATACTCCGTGAAGAAGTCCGTGAATGCAGGGCTCGATATATTCGGAGCTATTGATTATATCGCGAGCCTTTTCGTGGTGCTCCATATCTATTACCGAGGCAACGTCCCATCCGTACGGATCGTGCGTTATTCCGACGTGACCGCGGAGGAGATTATCCTTATCCCAGTCGGCAAGGCAAAGGGGTGTGAGAATCTTTTGTCCGAGCACCTTACCAAACTCGTGGAGCATTTCGTAGTCCTCTATCGCGTGATTGCGAGGGAGCCCCGAACGCGATGCCATGCTCATATATCTAAGGTCGCGGCCGTTATACCAGCCCACGTCGTCGAAGCAGAACTGAATGGCAACCGGGATTTTCGCAATGCTGTTTTTACATTCCATTATGGTAATCTCCTATGTAATTCTTTGTTTTTTTATATTTTCAAGATAAAATCTTATATGATCAAACGGTGATTTTAACAAGATCTGCGGTGTGCTTTATCTTATAGGTAACGAAATCAGATTTTTCCTGATAAAGCTCGATTTCTCCGCCCTCGCAGGTCTTGGGAGTCGTTCCCTTTTTGAAGCTTATCATCATAACGTTGTTATGGCAATCAAGCTTATTCTTTGAAACCTCGGAAAGATCAACGGATATAACGTTGCCGTCAACGGTCATCTTCGCCATTGTGTAGTAGAAGTGCTGGTTGATCGCCTCGTTTATATTCTGCGCGTTTACAAGACCGAATATCTCCGACTGGCGCTTTATGTAATTCGCCCAAAGATCCACCTGCTCAAAATCGCGCGCGGGGTTGAAGCGAACGAGGTTCGTCCAGTGCATACCGAATACGCAACCACCGTTGTTGGTTTCAGTGTAGTCACCGTATCCCGTAGGATCAACGTCGTAAGCATCCCACGGAGGAAGGAAGTGAACGCCGTTATTGACGGGGGATGACTTTTTAACGCAAGCAACTCCGTTTATAACCTTCATGCTTTCTTCAAAGTAGAAGCCGCCGTTCGTCCAATAACGGATACCGCGCTTATAAAGCTCGCCTGCAATGCGGCTTAACTCCTCGTGAGTCGCAAAGCCAAGTCCGCAGGGAGAGATAAAGACGTTAATTGGCTTTTTGAAGCCCCAGGAATCGTATATCTTAAAGAATATGTCAAGTCTGCGATTGAAATCCTCCTCAGAGCGAAGCACGAGATAGGGGTTTCCGTCGCGCTCGATCTTATCGAAATATTCCTTCTCGTGAATAAGTTTTCCCTCTGCGTCATAGCTTCCGTGGAGGAGACCGTGAATGGAATAATTAACATAAGGGGAATTTTCAAGCGTGTCGCGGTACTTCGTGAATTTCTCTAAATCAATTTCGGATGCTCTATCCCATTCATAGGGATTATGAGTAATTCCGACCTCTCCGCGAAGGAAATTGTCCTTATCCCAGTCACCAAGGCAAAGAGCTACGTTTATCGTCATTCCCGCGGCTTTTCCGATCTCGTGGAGAAGCTGATAATCCTCAAGCGCGTGATAGCGCGGCAAGCCGGAGCGAGATGCCTTTTTCTGAAGACGAAGGTCGCGTCCATCATCCCATCCCACGTCGTCAAATTCAATTACCCATGCATTCGGGATCTTCACTAAGCTTTTAATATCCATAAAAGCCTCCTAAATATAAAATATTTTCCATTGTAATTGTACTCTCATTCGTACACAAAGTCAAGCATTTGAGGAGAAATAAAGAACAAATAAAGTTTGCCGAAATTCATTGACTTTTTCTGAAATTTATGGTATACTAATCGTTGCCGCGCATTATTCCACGCGCGTCAGCGATCAGTATACCTGCCTGCATAGTTAAATGGATATAATAAACCCCTCCTAAGGGTTAGTTACAGGTTCGATTCCTGTTGCGGGTGCCATAGAAAAGAACCTACCCTCGCGGTAGGTTCTTTTCTATATCATCTGCACGGACGAGCCTGCTCTGCGCCTCGCGCAGAATCAGGTTCGAATCCCAGCCTCGTCGTTTCCTGTGGAAACCTTGTAAGACGAGGCTGATTCCTGTTGCCTAGCAAAAAACTTAAAAGCCACCGCATAATTGCAGTGGCTTTCATTTTGTTCGATTTACAACCTATCCTCTTCGGGGATTTCGGTGTACCAAAGCGGGATGTTTTTTAGCTGAGACCAGATGAAGCGTGCGAAGTTATAGCCGCCAAGGTCAGTCTGGTGAATATTATCGACGGTGTAGGATTTATCAACGGTTATTCTTGCGTGTCCGATTCCGCTACCTGCGCCAAGGAAATACACTCTGTTGATCTCACAGACCTCGCGCATTTTCTCAACTCTTTCGTAATACTGTTTAAGCTCGTTTATCTCATTCGTTGGAGCAATCGAGGGGATAACGACGATTTGGGCGTTCGTGTTTTTTTGCAAATATCTTATGCACTGATTAAGGCAACCGCAGAACGTGTCGTCGCCCGTATCGTATTTATATCCATGCGCGCCGCCCTCGTTTGCGCCGACCTCAAGGGTTATGAGATCTGCTTCAGCCTTGCCGTCGTCAAGCGTCATTACCGCTTTCTTTACCTGCCCCTTTGAAAAGCCGCCGAGGTTGGTGACACCACCGCCGCCAATACCGTGATTGTGCGCCTTAAGCCCACTTATTTTCTCAAGGTACTGAACGTATTTTCCTACGGCAACGGATGTGATGCTTGTTCCGTATGCGTGCCAGACCTTACCATTCCAATGACTTAATTCCATCGCAAAAACCGCCTTTTTGAAAACTTTGATTTACAAAATTATACTTTTTCGCCGTTTAAATAAACGCTCTCAACCTCAAGCGCATTGTTCAAAATTACGATATCTGCGCGCTTGCCCTCGGCAATTTCGCCCCTATCCTCAAAGCCCACAAGCCGTGCGGGAGTGAGGGATGCCATTCTTGAAAGAGAGACCATATCCTTGCCTATTGCGGACGCCATCGTGCGATAGAGTCTGTCGGTGGTTGCAGTTGAGCCTGCGAAGCAAGAGCGGTCGGCAACCTTTCCAACGTCATCCTCAACGATAACTAGAGCCTTACTAGCCGCGCTTACGCCCGTCGTGGTTGATCCATTGGGCAGACCTGCCGCTCTTATCGCGTCGGTGATAAGGCATATTTTATCTCTGCCCTTAAGCTTGTAGATATATTTAAGAAGCTCTATTGGAAGGTGCTTACCGTCAGCAATTATCTCAACGTACATATCGTCAAAGTAGAGTCCGCCCTCAACCGCGCCTGCGATTCGATAAGCGTTCTTGCGCTCCGTTCCCTTCATTCCGGAATAAAGATGCGTCATAAGATTATAACCGTTTTCAAGAGCCTCGCCGACCTTGATAAAATCTGCATCGGAATGGGCTATTGACGCGTTGAGTCCAAGCTCCCTTGCGCATCTGCCGAACTCCATTCCAAATTCAAGCTCGGGCGCTGCGCCGATACGAATGATCGAGGGATATTTTTTCTTAAGCTCGCGGAGCTGATCGGCGCTCGGAGTTAACATATACGAGGTCGCCTGCGCGCCGCATTGAGCGGGGGAAAGCCACGGACCTTCCATGTGGATTCCGGCGATATTCGTTTTCTTCTCCGTTCTGATATGCTCCTCGCAATTTTCAAGCGCTTCTTCGATCTCCGTCATATCCGAGGTGGAGGTAGTTGCGAGGAGAGTCGTCGTTCCACGGGTAAGGTGGTAATCCGCAATAGTTTTTACGTCCTCGACGCTCGCGCCGTTAAATGCGAGTCCAAGGCAACCGTGGCAATGGATATCCACAAAGCCCGGAACTACGTAGTCCCCCGCGGCATCTATTATCTCGTCTGCCGCAATCTTCTCTTTTCCGACGTATATTATTTTTCCGTCCTCGAACGCGACGGATGCGTTTTCAAGCACCTCGTCACGAGTGACGACGCTTGCATTTATAATCAAGGTTCTCATAAAAAACTCCTTTTTCTTTCATTATACAATACCGCCCGCGCGTTTTCAATACGAAAAACAAAAAAACCGAGGACGAGCCTCGGTTTTTATGGAAAAATTGATTACTTGATGTAGGGAGGTGCTACGGGTTCGCCACCCTTTGCAGCGGATTCAACAGCCGCAAGACCAACAGCAACGGTATTTGCGCCCTCGTATACGGTGCACTCAAGCTCGGTATCGTTGATAATAGCGAGAGCCATATCTCTGATCTCCGCGCCAACGTTGTGGTGGTTGATATCAACGGGAACCTGATCAGCGGGATACATATGCTTTCCGTTATCGGTTACAGCGTGTCTGTAAAGAGTGATGTGGGAAGATCTGTTATCGCAGATGATAGTACCCTTGGTTCCGTAGAGGCAGGTACGCATCGTGTAATCTCTCTTAACACCGATACCGCAGAAGATCTTACCAACAACGTTGTTGGGGAACTGCATGATAGCGATGGTGCAGTCGTCAACGGGCCAATCGGTAAGAACCTTTCTGTTTGCAAGAGCCATAACCTTGGTGGGATCACCAGCGATCCAACGAAGAAGGTCGATAGCGTGGCATCCGCCGCCGATGATGCTGTAACGAAGCTTAACGGGATCCTTTCTCCAAAGGGGCTTAAGGAACTGATAGTCGTGAGCGTACTCAGACTCAACGTAGAAGAGTTCGCCGATCTCACCCGATGCAACGAGCTCCTTTGCCTTCATAAAGCCG
>JAZLEH010000231.1:0-2875 GCA_045615165.1 Eubacteriales bacterium
GTTGCAAGGAGAGATCCGGTGTGGCCTACCATGTCGCCGTTGGGGAAGTTTACGCGGAGATACTGATACTTACCCGACTCAAGGCACTCGATAAGCTTGTCGGTGATCTCTGCGCACTTCATCCAGGGTCTCTGCTCGAAGGGAATAACGTCGGAGGGAACCTCGATGTAGGTTTCAAGGTCCTCGGAGAACTTACCGGAGCGGTTGCCGTTCCAGAAGTAGGTTACGTGACCGTATTTCTGTGTCTCGGAGATCGCAAGCTGGGAAATTCCACTGCCTGCAAGGTACTCGCCGAGGGTATTGGTGATCTCGGGAGGAGAAACGAGGTAACGGGAAGGAATGTGAAGGTCGCCGTCGTACTCGAGCATACCTGCGTATACTACCTTGGGATGACGGACTCTGTCGAACTTGTCGAAGGTCTCGCCCTCGTCGAAGGTGCGGGAGATCTCAAGCGAACGGTCGCCGCGGAAGTTGAAGAAGATGAAGCTGTCGCCGTCTTCAACAGTACCAACGGGCTTGCCGTCCTTTGCGATAACGAATGCAGGGAGATCCTGGTCGATAACGCCGGTCTCTGCACGGTAGGTGTTAACTGCCTCTTCAGCCGAAGCAAACTGTCTGCCCTCGCCGAGAACGTGGGTCTGCCAGCCGCGCTCAACCATCGACCAGTCAGCCTCGTAACGGTCCATAGTGATCTTCATTCTTCCGCCGCCAGAAGCAATGCAGATATCAAGATCATCGGAACGGAGAGAGGTAAGGAACTCCTCAAAGGGAAGGATGTATTCGAGAGCGGAGGTCTCGCCTACGTCACGGCCGTCAAGAAGAATGTGGATGCGGATCTTATTTACGCCCTCTTCCTTTGCACGTACAAGCATTGCCTTGAGGTGGTCGATATGCGAGTGTACGTTACCGTCGGAGAAGAGTCCGAGGAAGTGGAGGGTGGAGGAGTTGGTCTTAACGTTGGAGATGAGGGTCTGCCAGGTCTCGGAAGCAAACATCTTGCCGGACTCGATAGACTGAGTTACGAGCTTTGCGCCCTGTGCGAATACCTGACCCGCGCCGAGAGCGTTGTGGCCAACCTCGGAGTTACCCATATCATCGTCGCTGGGAAGTCCGACTGCCATACCGTGCGCCTTGAGAGTTACGCAGGGATGATTGTTAAGAAGCTTGTCAAGAGTGGGGGTGAATGCGCGGCTTACAGCATTGGTAGGTCCTTCGGCAGCAATTCCGACACCGTCCATAACGATGGTGAGAACGGGACCCTTCACGGGAGCGTAAGCAGCTTTTTTGAGTTCTTTCATTGCAAAAATTCCTTTCGCGTTTAGAAATTAATATTAACCTTATATAGTATACCTATTTTTCCCGAAAAATCAAGTCTTTTATGTTAAATTAGAGGAATTTTTTTCATATATCCGAGAAAAATTTTGAAAAAATCAATTTATTAATAATCAAGCCATTGACTTCGGTGCCAAAAGGGGGTATAATTATAATAGATAATTATTTTTCTTAACGAAAGGATATATAAAAATGTCAGAATGCACACACAACTGTTCAACCTGCTCGTCCAACTGCGCATCGCGCAAAGCACCGCAGGATCTTCACGAGCCGCAGAATAAGCTCAGCAATATCAAGCACGTTATCGGAGTAGTCAGCGGTAAGGGCGGCGTAGGTAAGTCCCTTGTCACCTGTATGCTTGCCGTACTCCTTCAGCGTAAGGGCTACAAGGTCGGCGTACTTGATGCAGATATCACCGGTCCCTCCGTCCCCAAGGCTTTCGGAGTCAAGGGTGAGGTTACCGGAACAGAGGACGGAATGTTCCCGCCCACAACAGAGAAGGGCATCAAGATGATGTCCGTTAACCTCCTTCTTGAGGAGGAGACCAGACCCGTTATCTGGAGAGGTCCCGTTATCGCGGGCACCGTAAAGCAGTTCTGGAAGGATACCATCTGGGGCGATATCGACGTTCTCCTTGTTGACTGCCCTCCCGGAACCGGCGACGTACCGCTCACCGTATTCCAGAGCCTTCCCCTTGACGGCATCGTGATCGTATCGAGCCCCCAGGAGCTCGTTTCTATGATCGTTGGCAAGGCGGCAAATATGGCGAATATGATGAATATTCCTGTTCTCGGCCTCGTTGAGAATATGAGCTATGCAGTTTGCCCCGATTGCGGCAAGCGCATCAATATCTACGGCGACAGCCACATTCTCGAGATCGCGCAGAGCTTCGGATATGACGTTCTCGGTCAGATCCCGCTCGACTCCAAGCTCGCAACTCTTTGCGACAGCGGTAAGATCGAGGATCTTGATGCGGACTATCTTGATATCGCTGCAACCGTTCTTGAGCACAGACTCGGACTCTCGGAATAATGCCCGAATTCCTCAAAAAGATAACTAAAAAGCAATGGCAGACGATAGGGAAGAATGCGGTCATCCTCATTCTTCTCGTCGCCCTGCTTTTTGCGGTCGCGGTTATGTCGCTCAATGCGGTCATAATTTCGGTAACCGAGGATAGAATACTTAACGTCGGTACTGCGGCACAGCTTACGGATATCGACTGTATACTCGTTCTCGGCTGTCACGTCAATTCGCAGTATCTTGCCGACCGCCTCCGGATTGCCTTTGAGCTTTACGATGCGGGAGCATCGGCAAAGCTGCTTATGACGGGCGACCACGGCAGAGAGGTCTATGATGAGGTCAACCATATGCTCGACAAAGCCGTTGAGCACGGAATTGACGAAAAGGACGTCTTCACCGATCACGCGGGTTTTTCAACCTACGAGAGCATCTACCGCGCAAAGGAAATATTCGGCGCGGAACGCATCATAATCGTAACTCAGGAATATCACCTCTACCGCTCGCTCTATATCGCGGAAAAGCT
>JAZLEH010000232.1:0-1712 GCA_045615165.1 Eubacteriales bacterium
AGATATATGAAAAAAGCGAGGCAAATGCCTCGCTTTTTCGGTGGAATTACGCTTCGGAGAACATATCTTTGCCTACTCCGCAGAGGGGGCATTCAAAATCGTCGGGAAGATCCTCGAATTTAGTACCGGGAGCTATATTGAGATCGGCATCGCCCTTTTCCTCATCGTATTCCCATCCGCAAGCATCGCATACGTATTTCATAATTTTTCTCCTTTTGTGGTTTTATTTAACAAGCTCTTTTGCAAGAGCGAGTATTGCTGTTTTTGATTCGTCATTTAAGGCGGAGAGTATCTTTACCGAAGCTTCGGCGTAGGTTATTTCCTTTGCGCCGTCAAGCATTGCGCGCATGGTTTTTGCCGCCGTGGGCGCCCAGCTTCCGTTTTCGATCAGCGCGACGGTTCTGTTTTTGAATCCGCGCTCGGTGAGGTGGTCGATATACTCGCGCATAAACGGGAAAACATCTGCGTTATAGGTTGCCGAGGCAAGCACGAGCTTTGAATATCTGAACGCATCTGCCGTAGCCTTCGCCATATCGCATCTCGCAAGGTCGTAAAGCACGACCTTTTCATAGCCGAGCGAGATTATTTCGTCACGAAGGAGCTTTGCCGCTTCAAGCGTGTTTCCGTATATTGAAGCCGCGGCGATAACCGCGCCGTCCTCCTCCGGCTCGTAGCGCGACCATTTGTCGTATAACGAGATATAATAGGAGAGATTTTCTTTAATGACCGGGCCGTGAAGCGGACAGATCATCGCGATATCGAGCGCAGCCGCCTTTTTAAGAAGCGCCTGCACCTGCGCGCCGTATTTTCCGACGATTCCGATATAATATCTGCGCGCCTCGTCTACCCAATCGTCGCCGTCGCACGCGCCGAATCTTCCGAATCCGTCGGCAGAGAAGAGGATCTTATCCCTTGAATCGTAGCTGACTATGACCTCGGGCCAATGAACCATCGGGGCGGTGAGGAATGAGAGCGTCCTCTCGCCGAGAGAAAGGGAATCTCCCTCTCCCACTACTATTTGCCGCTCCTTATAATCTGTGCCGAAGAAGTTCTTCATCATGGTGAACGCTTTTGCGGAGGAGACTATTTTTGCCTCGGGAAATTCCTCTGCAAAATTTCTTATGCTTGCCGAGTGGTCGGGCTCCATGTGGTGAACGACGAGGTAATCGGGCGCTCTTCCCGAGAGGGCTTCCTTTATATTTCTGATCCACTCGTCGCCGAACCTTTTATCCACCGTGTCCATTACGGCGATCTTCTCGTCGATTATGGCGTACGAGTTATAGCTTATTCCTTTTGGAACGGAATACTGTCCTTCAAAGAGATCGATGTCGTTATCGAAAACTCCAAGATATTTTACGCTGTCGGTAATTTTCATTTTCTTAATCCTTTGTTTGTAATGTTTGCCTGATAGGCGCGCTTTTATTCAGCTTTCGCGGTATAAATAAAATGCCTTAAGTTATTATAGCATTATTCTGTTAATTTTTCAATATCGTTATGCTGTTTTATGTTGACAATCACAAGAAATTTATTATATAATTAAATAAAAACGCGGAGGAACAAAATGTTTCCGAATACTATATCATTCTCGGGTGAGCTTCTCCTTAAGATGAGGGATGAGGGCGCGCTTTCGTCCGAGACGCTTGAAAAAATACGCAAGATCGCCGACGAATACCTTGAGAAGCCTTATTACAACGTGGTTGCAAGCGGACTCG
>JAZLEH010000233.1:0-2690 GCA_045615165.1 Eubacteriales bacterium
AAACAAGCCCGAGGGCGCAACCGATACCTGCCATACCTGCCCGCACGAGGACAGCTGCAAATATTCAACCACCAATATCTTTAACGGTATGAGCGGCGCGTGGAAGCGCATAATCCTCGACGTAGGAAAGCCTACGGGCGATGTAACGCAGGCTGATATAAACGCCCAGCTTAAAAAATCGACCTACGGCAGATGCGTATACGAGGGACAGGATCTCGTAGACCGTCAGAGCGTTACCGTTGAATTTGCGGATGGCTCTGTCGGAGTGTTTGAGGTTGTCGGCGCAGTTGCAAAGTCAGACAGAAATATACATATAATCGGTGAGGATGGAGAAATATTCGGTGACAGAAGCAACGGCTACTACACCGTCCGCACCTATGATTATAAGGCAAAGGAATATATTGAGGAGAGGTTCGACGTGTCGTCCAAAATGGTCGGCGGTCACGGTGGAAGCGACCGAGGTATAATGATCGACGTAGCCGATTGCATCCTTGGCGAAAGAACATCGATATCAATGACTCCCATCTCCGACTCCATAAACGGCCACCTTTGCGTTTATTCTGCAGAGCGCTCCCGCAAGGAAGGAAGAATAGTTAATATTTCTGAATTTTCCGAGGATAAAGCTTGACGCATATAATCGTAGTTTATGACATCGCTAGGAATAAAAAACGCGTAAAATTATCATAACATCGTAGAATTTGACACGCCAATCTTAATATTAGAATTGAAATCAAAGCTCCCTTATGCTAAAATAAACTTAGTAAAGGGAGCTTTTTTGCGCTTCGTGCCGCCTTGTTGGCAGAAAGGAAAGAATATGAAAAAAATTATGGCAGTCTGCGTCGGTGCAGGCAACAGAGGAATAATTTATTCGAAATTTGCTCTTAAATATAGCGACAGAATGCAGCTTATCGCGGTCGTTGACCCAAACGAGCTTCATCGCACCGAGTTTGCAAAGGATCATTCCATCCCCTCGGATATGCAGTTCGCGAGCGTTGAGGAGTTCGTAAAATCAGGAGTCAAGTGCGATATCGTTATCAACGCCACAATTGATAACCTTCATTGCGTTACTACGACGCCCCTTCTTGAAGCTGGCTACGACGTTCTTATGGAAAAGCCCATCACGGCTAGCGTTGACGAGCTTTTAGCTCTCAGAGACACTGCCGTAAGATGCGGAAGAAACCTCTTCGTCTGCCACGTTCTCAGATACACGCCTTTTTATAGAGGTATAAAGGAGCATATACTTAACGGAGATATTGGAAAGATTACCTCTATCAGAATGTCCGAGTACGTTGGAGTTTCGCACTACGTTGAATCCTTCGTCGTCGGAAAGTGGGGAAGCGAGGCTGAGTGCGGTTCACCCTTTATCCTTGCAAAATCCTGCCACGACCTTGATATGCTTTGTTGGCTTAATAATTCCACCATCCCTGCGAAGGTCGCAAGCTTCGCCGACAGAAAAATATTCATTCCTGAGAACGCACCTAAGGGCGCTACCGAGACCTGCCACACCTGCCCCCACGAAAACACCTGCAAGTATTCGACCACGAATATATTCAAGGGAAAGAGCGGAACTTGGAAGCGCATAATCCACGATATCAATAAGCCCGTTGACGAGATCACGCAGGAGGATATAAACGAGCAGCTTAAGAAAAGCTCATACGGAAGATGCGTATACGAAGAGAAGGATCTTATGGACCGACAGAACGTTATCGTTAAGTTCGAAAACGGCTCGGTAGGAAGCTTTGATCTTATCGGAGCGGCATCTAAGGGAGACAGATATATACATATCGTCGGCGAGGACGGTGAGATCTTCGGAACTCATACCGAGAATAAATATACCCTCAGAAAATACGATTTTGCGAATAAATCTTACACGGATACCGTGATCGAGGTTGACGTTGCCGCAGGCGACGAGCATCTCGGCGGTGATAAGGCGATAATGAGCGACCTCTGTGATTACCTTAACGGCGACAGATCCTCAATATCCATAACCAGCATAACCGACTCGGTAAACGGTCACCTCTGTGTCTACGCCGCAGAAAAATCGAGAAAGACGGATATGGTCATCGATTTCAAAAAGGAATATTGCTGATTTACCAACCTATAATTAAAAGGCAGAACCAAGCGGTTCTGCCTTTTGTCTTTAATCAATATACGCTTTCTTAATTCTTACCGCGATCTTGGGTCTGTCGTTGAATCCGGTGGGGATGGACGCGATTTCATCAACGGTGTCCATGCCTGCGATTACCTTACCGAACGCCGCGTACTGTCCGTCAAGGTGGGGAGCATCTGCGTGCATAATAAAGAACTGCGAGGACGCGGAGTTGGGGTCAAACGCTCTCGCCATTGAGATAACGCCTCTCTCGTGCTTTATTGGATTATTATGTCCGTTAGCGCGGAACTCTCCCTTGATGTTCTTTTCTGCGCCGCCCATTCCGTTTCCGAGGGGATCGCCGCCCTGGATCATAAATCCGGGAATAATTCTGTGGAAGGTAAGTCCGTCGTAAAATCCGCTCTTAACGAGAGATTCGAAGTTCTTTACCGTCTCGGGCGCTGCCTCGGGGCAAAGCTCAAGCTCGATCTTCTTACCGTTTTCCATCTCAATAATGACCATTTCTGAGTCTCCTTTAATATTTTTATTTATATTTGATTATAATAGTATAAAAAGCCTTTGAGGTTTCTATGAATAAAGA
>JAZLEH010000234.1:0-4171 GCA_045615165.1 Eubacteriales bacterium
ACGGGGCATTCGCTTGACGTTGACGGTGGTTTTCATCTTTCAAGACTGTAATTTAAAAGAGCGTTTGCAACTCCTGCAAACGCTCTTTTTTGGTCATTCGATAATATCGTATATAGAATTAAGAACGGACTTGTATTTTTGATTAAGGAGCGAAAAATCCATTGCCGCGGTATAAATTTTCTCGAGCTCAAAATGATTTATAGATGCATTGTTAAATTCATTTTGAGCCATTTTTAAAGCTTGCTCGTATTCATTATTATAGAATGTGGAAAGCTCCGAATTTTCGCTTAAGACAAATTTTTTGCATTCGAGTTTTTCGTTTTGTTCGTCGTTTTGCGTGACGAGCGTATCTTGGTTTATGAGATATATTGCATCTGTATAATCGTCCGAAAGTGGGGAAGGATAGCGTATAAAATCAATATTTTGAGTCATTGCAAACTCTATAATTTTTTTGAAAATGATTTGCGTTTCACAAGGATTTCCAATTAGAGAAATCTTTCTTGATTTTTCAAATTCTTTTTGTTTTTTATGCAAAAAGCCATCCTTGCTAAATGCTGATAACAATTTGAATTTATAATTTCTGCCGTGATTTAATTCTTGATTATTATCGAATACATCCAAATTGAATTTATAGTTTGCAACGCTATGAAGTGAACACGCACTGTCGCAAGCAATACCCGCAAATCGCAGTAAATTGTAGGCGTTTTTATACGCCTTTTTCTTCTTTGCGTTGAGGTGTAAAAGCTCGTCTTTTTTTGACTTTAAGTAGAACTCATTCCAACATTCGCCAAGGTTAACAAGCTCGTCAATAAAGCCGGGGTAAACGGCATCTGTTTCGTGCGGTGCAGTTCCGTCGATCAGCGCGATTCGCCTTCCGTTATATGAGGTTATTATCAATCCGTCATACGACTTTGGATCGGATGAGCAAAGAATGACCTCACATTCGCACACAAGATCTGAAACTACATTCTGTATATTCTTCATAAGTGTGCTCTTGCCTGTGCCCGGACCGCCTTTAATGATGAATCTTTTATCAAATTTCGTTGGATTGAATACTTCATTGAAATAACTTCTGAAGCCTGAAAATCCGTTGGCGGCAGCAAAATATTCGTTGCATATTTTTTCGTTCATTCTATAATGCTCCTTTATGATTTATATTTAAGATAAGTGATTTTAATATTTTATTCTTGTGGACTTGACTTTTTTATCCATCGTGGTGTATAATTATTTATTAGATATTAAATATAATGGAGGACTTTGTCTTGAAGATAGTTGGACTTTGCGGAGGAAGCGGAAGCGGAAAGGGAACCGTTGCGGAAATCTTTTCTGTTTTTGGAGTGCCTTCGGTAGATACGGACAAGGTTTATCACGAGCTTACAAGGAGTAAATCTCCTTGCCTTGATGCTCTCGTTGAGGAATTCGGCTCGGAAATTCTTGATAAAAACGGCTCGCTTGACAGAAGAGCGCTCTCGCTTCTCGTTTTTGGTGACGGAGCGGCAGCTGTTAAGAGAAAAAAGCTTAATGAAATTGCTCATAAATTCGTTTTAGACGAAACGAGAAGGATACTCAAGGAATTTGAGAGAGGTGGCGCTCAGGCGGCGCTTGTCGACGCTCCGCTTCTTTTTGAATCGGGGTTTGATAAGGAGTGCGATCTTATTATTGCCGTCGTTGCCGATCTTAATATAAGAATTGACAGAATAATGATGCGCGACGGACTCAATGAAAACGTAGCAACCTTAAGACTTAAGAGTCAGCTTCCCGACGATTATCTTGCTTCGAGAGCCGATTTCGTTATAAAGAACGATAAGTCGATTGAGGACCTGGAAAAGCAGGTCGTTGAAACGGTAAATAAAATTCTTATTTGATAAGGAGATTTCAAAATGGGAACCGGAAAAGAAATGCTTGATAAGCTTTCATATAAAAAGCAAAACGTATTTGAAACTGCATCGGCAGAGAAGGTAAAGAATATCTTCGATTATTCGGAAGGGTACAGAAAATACCTTGATAACTCAAAAACCGAGAGAGAAGCGGTTGAAACGTCTCTTGAAATGCTTAAAAAGGCGGGATTTTCTGAGTATAAGCTCGGAGATAAGCTTGCCGTCGGAGATAAGAGATATCTTAACCAGCACGGAAAGAGCATCGCCGCATTCGTGATAGGTGAAAACGATATCGAAAAGGAAGGAATAAGAATTCTTGCCGCTCATATAGATTCACCCAGAATCGACCTTAAGCAGATGCCTATGTATGAGGATTCGGGTATGGGCTTCTTTAAGACGCACTATTACGGCGGCGTAAAGAAATATCAATGGACTGCGATTCCGCTTGCGCTTCACGGTGTAGTCATCAAGTCAAACGGTGAGTGTGTAAAGATCGTTATAGGTGAGTCCGAGGACGATCCCGTATTTTATATCAACGACCTCCTTCCTCATCTTGGTCAGGCGCAGATGCAGAAGTCGCTTGCCGAGGCAATTGACGGCGAGCGTCTTAATATCCTTATCGGCGGACTTCCTTATGACGACGAGGACGTGACCGATAAGATCAAGCTTACCGTGCTTTCGATCCTTAACGACAAGTATGATATAACGGAAGAGGATTTTCTCAGCGCGGAGCTTACGCTCGTGCCTGCATTTAAGGCGCGCGATATAGGATTTGATAGAGCGCTTATCGGCTCGTACGGTCACGACGACAGAGTTTGCGCTTATCCCGCGCTCACCGCCCTTATTTCCAATCTTGACACAAAGCATACGGTAATCGTTGCGCTTGCGGATAAGGAAGAGACGGGATCTGACGGTGTAACCGGAATGCAGTCGGAGTATCTTGCTGATATAATCAGAGAAATCTCACGCAATCTTTTAAAGAACGAGATCGTCGTAAGAAGCAGATCAAAGTGCTTGAGCGCCGACGTTACTGCGGCTTACGACCCTAATTTCCCCGACGTTTACGAAAAGAGAAATAGTGCTATAATTTCTTGCGGAACCGCAATTTGTAAGTATACAGGAGCAAGAGGAAAGAGCGGAACAAGTGATGCATCGGCGGAATTTGTCGGATTCGTTCGCAAAATCCTTAATGAAAACGGCGTTGTATGGCAGCTTTGCGAGCTTGGCAAGGTTGACGCAGGCGGCGGCGGAACTGTTGCAAAGTATATCGCTAACCTTAATATTGAGACGGTTGATATCGGCGTTCCGGTTATTTCGATGCACGCGCCCTACGAGGTAGTTTCAAAGGCGGACGTATATTCAACCTACGAGGCATTCTCTGCATTTATAAAATAGAGCCCCTGATTTCTTTCACATAATTCAAAACTAGAAAGGAAAAAGGATGTTTAACAAGCTTGAAAGAGCAGAGGACAGGTTCAGGGAGATAGAGCAGCTTATCACTCTTCCTCATATTGTGTCCGATAATAAGGAATACTCCAAGCTGATGAAGGAGTATAAGAATTTAACCCCCATAATTGAAAAATACAGAGAATATAAGTCGGATGAAAAGCAAATGAACGACGCCGACGATATGATGCGCGATTCGGATCTTCCGTCAGATCTTCGCGAGCTTGCTGAGGAGGAATTCAAGCTTCACAGAGAGCGTTGCGAGGCTCTTACCGAAGAATTAAGAATCCTTCTTATCCCGAGAGACCCCAATGATTCAAAGAACGTTATTATTGAGATCAGACAGGGCGCAGGCGGTGAAGAAGCGGCTCTTTTTGGAGCAGATCTTTACAGAATGTACTCGATGTATGCCTCATCCAAGGGCTTCAAGACCGAGGTCGTTACCCTTAACGAGACCGAACTTGGCGGCATAAAGGAAATTAACTTTATGGTTTCGGGCGACGGTGCTTATTCAAGATTTAAATTTGAGAGCGGCGTTCACAGAGTTCAGCGCATTCCCGTAACCGAATCGAACGGCAGAATTCAGACCTCTACGGTTACTGTAGCCGTGCTTCCCGAGGCTGATGACGTTGAGGTTGAGGTTAATCCGCAGGATATAAAGATAGAATCCTGCAAGTCAAGCGGTGCGGGCGGTCAGCATATCAACAAAACCGAATCCGCAGTAAGGCTCACTCATAAGCCCACGGGTATCGTTATTGAATGCGATCAGGAAAGAAGCCAACTTCAGAACAAAGAAAAGGCTTTAAAGATTCTTTACTCAAAGCTTTATGATATGAAGCAAAGAGAGC
>JAZLEH010000235.1:0-9948 GCA_045615165.1 Eubacteriales bacterium
GTTAAGATTCGTGCCAATATCCGATGAAGTGAAAATAAAAATAAGAGCCGTCGGCGGCGCGTCACGCGTGCTGGTATATTACGGCTCGGTCCTCTCGGGCTGGAAGAATCTTTATAAGACTATCTATACCGAGCCGACCGAGATAACTATCCCGAAATCAAGCGCGCTCGATAAGCTTGCGCTCCTTAGCGAGAAGGGCGCACTGCCATTCTCCCACGAGGTCGTCAGAGTCGTTTTGCAGAACGTGCAGTACGAGATATTCGACGTTATCGGTGAGTGCAGACCCCCTCGCCCCGACGAGCTTCCGAAAACGAAATATCTCGCCTACGGCTCGTCGATAACCCACGGAAGCCTTGCGGGCCTCTATTCGAATTGCTACGCGGCAAGGATCGCAGAGGGTATGGATGCAGACAACTATAACCTCGGATTCGCGGGTAACGCCTGGATGGAGAGGGAGGTTGCCGACTATATCTCCGAGAATATTGAGTTTGATTTCGCAACTCTCGAAATGGGCGTAAACGTGTTCAACAAGATCGAGCCCGAGGAGCTTTATGAAAGAGTTCTTTATTTCGTCGAGCGCGTGGCAAAATCCCACCCGAATGCGAAAATATTCTGCACGGATATTTACGGTCTTTACAGTGACGCCGTCGGAGGGAACGCCCCCGAATCAAAGATAAACAGATCAAGGAAAGCCGTCGAGGACGCGGTGAAGAAGCTCGCACTTCCGAACGTTATCTTCGCACGGGGGCTTGATCTTCTTTGCGGAGCGAGGTTGATAAGCGAGGATATGACCCACCCGAATCTCAGAGGGCACGAGGAGCTTGCAAGGAATTTTCTCGAGGTCATAAGGAAAAATATATAATAAAAATGCAAACGGAAAATCCGTTTGCATTTTTTCTTTATCGGAAATATCAAAGCACGCAGAGATATATCATAAGGTAGTGAAGAAGCGTTCCCGAGATCACGCAGGTGTGCCAGACGACGTGCATATACTTTACCTTCTTCATACGGAAGAAGACGACTCCTGCGGTGTAAACGACTCCGCCAACCGTGAGAAGCGCGATTCCGCTCCAGCCCATAGCTTTAAAGCAGGGGTAAAAGACTGCGGCGATCGTCCAGCCCGCGATAAGATAGAGCGCGAGGCTGACCTTAGCGAATTTAGTAACGTCGATCATATTAAGCACGAATCCGACGATCGAGGTGATAAGCACGATGAGGAAAACGATCGTTCCGACGACTCCGCCGATTCCCGCAAGGCATACCGGCGCATAAGTTCCGAGTATTAGCAGATATATCGTCGAGTGGTCGATCTTCATACAAAGGTCACGCAGGCGTGAGGGCTTGTAATCACCCCATATTGCGCAGGTGACGTGATAGTTTGAAGATGCGGCGTATAAAAGGATTATCGAGATTCCGAATATAAGAACCGACGCGAGCGCAATCGAGCTTACAGCAGATGCTTTCGTAATAAGAAGTATAAGACCCAAGACTCCGAGAAGCGCTCCCGCGCCGTGCGTTGCCGCGTGTGCGATCTCTTCGTTGCGGGTAAACTCGCGCACCGTGCGCCATTTTTCCATTTTAACCGTCTGGTTTTCCATTTTGATTTCCTCCTCGGGATTTTCTTTACACCCTAATTATAAGACGGAAATTCGGGGAAGTCAATCTAATCAACGCCTTTGAAAATCTCCACTCTCAGCATATTTCGGTAGAAGATTCTCTTTTTGGTCTCTTCGGTGGAGAAGGAAAAGACGCAACTCTACCGCACGGTAGTCGCAACTCTACTAAATAGGGAAAAGAAAATAATTGTTTACAAAATCGGGCTATTTCTTCTCGTTTTCACCGCTATTTCCCTTGTTAAGCTTATCAAGGGTCTTTTTCGCAAAGTCCTTGCCGCCGATTCCGAACGCGATGGCAAAGGCAACCGCAAGAGCCGAAAGAGATATAATGAATCCGAAGTTTACGATGGTCGTTGCAAACCCGAGGTGCGAGAGTATCATAAAGGTTGCGGTAACGTAGATTATCGCGCGAACGGTTTTTGTGAGTACGGACGATTTTCCTTGCCCCATAAGAGAGCCCGCAATACTTGCGGCAAGTCCTGCAAGCGCGGCAATAAGAAGCGCGCCGATAATAGTCGGGATATAGTCAACGAGCATCGTTAAAAACTCCTCGATAACGGAGAGCGAGAGGATTCTCGCCCCCTCCGCTGCGACGAATAACAGAATAAGAATGCGCACGAGCCTTGCGATCATATTCGTTATAGAGAAAGAGGGCTTAAATTTCGGCATAGCCTTGGTCACAGCGCCGTCAAGACCGAAGCTCTTAAGCAGGCTTTTTATAAGGTCCTCTCCGATTCCCGAAATAACGACTCCGATAGCTATAACGAGCGCGGCGAGCACGATCTTCGGAACAGCGCCGAATATTGCCTCGATGATCGATATAACGGGAGTTGACACGGCTTCGATATTAAGGATCAAAAGCGCCTCTGCAATAACGAACAGGAGTATCACGGCGTAGACTATTTTTCCGATAAGGGCGGAGAGCTTGGGCGTTGTCTCTTCGCTATCGCAGGTTTCGGCGGTGCTTCCGCGCTTCTTTTTTATCAGTCCCGAGATGGAATCGATCCTCGTTTTTTCAAGGATCTTTGAGAGCACCTCGGAGAGGATTCCGCCGATAAATATACCGAGGAAGATTATTATTGCCGCCGCGACGAGATTCGGCACGTAGCCGAGGAAATCGTCAACGAGGTTCGTTACGGGCTCGCTTATTCCGTCAATTCCGAGCGGGGTAAGTATAGAGGGTAAAAAAAGCAGAAAAACGATGAGGAATGCAAGCTTTGAAATAAACTTTTTCGCAGAGGAGTGACCCGCGCTTCCGCTCTTCCACCGATCAAGCTTTATCGCGCCGAAGATTTTTTTCGTGATGAAGCTTGCGATGAACGCCGCGGCGAGGGCGATCACGAGATATGCGAGGGATCTTATAAGATCGTTTTCCCATATCTTTTCAACAGTTTCAAGAAATTTGTCCATAGTTTCTCCTTTTTTGAATTTTGTTTGTAATTTGAATATACCCAATTTGCATTCGTATATTCAAGTTTATGAAAAAATCCTTGAACGGTTCTCGGTTTACGAAAAGTTTTCGACTTTCAAAAACTCTGTTGACATTCTATTTTACGATTGATATAATTTAGTTGTAAATATTTTATTATAGGAGATTATTGCTATGTCTAAGTTGCTTATAGGTTGGGCAGAGGAAACCCTCGTACCCGAAAAGAAGATCCGCCTTGCGGGGCAGTTTTACGAGAGAATTTCACAGTACGTTGAGTCGGAGATAACCGCGACCGCTATGGCGGTTGAGTCTGACGGTGAGGTAATGATCCTCGTCAGCGCCGACCTCGGCGGAATTCCCGGATTCCTCGTTGACCTCGTTCGTGAGAAATTCGCGGAGGCTAATAAAGAGGTTGACCCGATGAAGATCATTATCGCGGCAACCCACACCCACACCTCGCACGTTATGTCCTCTCCGAAGGATAAGGGAAAGAACCCCATAACCGCATCGAGAGCGATCCTTCAGGAATTTATGAAGGGCGACCAGGAATATAAGCCCCTCGTCACCGCTGACGAAAGCGTTATGGACCCTGCAGATGCAGGTGAGTTCGTTGCATCGCAGATCGCAAAGGCGGCGGCAAAGGCTTGGGAGAATCGCGCAGAGGCTCTTTATGCAAACGAGTTCGGTAGAGCAGCCGTCGGTATGTGCAGACGCGTTGGCTACGACGACGGCACTGCTGAAATGTGGGGCGATACGAACACCGCAAACTTCGTTGCGCTTGAGGGCGGTAACGATTCGGGTATCGAGCTTATCTATACCTTTGATAAGAATAAGAAGCTTACGGGCGTGGTTGCAAACATTGCCTGCCCCTCGCAGATCCTTGAGCAGAGAAGCTTTATCTCGGCTGACTATTGGGGACGCGCAAAGGCAAATATCAGAGAGAAGCTCGGCAAGGACGTATATCTTCTCGGTCTTGGCGGTGCAGGCGGCGACCAGTGCCCCCGCGACCTCGTAAGATGGGTCGAGCCCGAAACTCCTATCGACGACCCCCACGTAAAGCGCCCCAATCCTATCAGACGCAAGGCTGACCCCTCAATGTTTGATATCTCGGGATGCAACAGAGCGGGTAAGAGAGTTTCTAACGAAATTATCTCGGTATTTGAAGAGATCACCGAGTATAAGGATTCCGCGATCCTTGAGCATAAGGTCAAGTCTATCGACCTCCCCTTGAGAAAGGCTACCAAGTCCGAGTATGAGAAGGCAGTCCGCGAGATCGAATACTACGTTGAGAAGAACGCAGAGAAGGGCGTTTTCACCTTTGAGGATAACGCAAAGTGCTACGTTCACGCAGGTCTTATCGCAAGATACAGACAGCAGCAGTTCACCGAGACCTTTACGATCGAGTCGCATATCGTAAGATTCGGCGATATCGCCTTCGCAACCAACCCCTTCGAGCTCTTCCTTGATTACGGTAACAGAATCAAGGCGAGAAGCTACGCAGAGCAGACCTTCATCGTTCAGCTTTGCTGCGGCAAGGGCGGCTACCTCCCCACCGAGAAGGCAGAGAAGGCGGGTCACTATTCCGCGTATATCACCAGCGGTAACGTCGGCCACGAGGGCGGCGATCTTCTCGTCAGAGAACAGCTCAAGGAAATCAACGAGATGTTCAAGGACGACGATATTTATACCAATAGATAAAATTGAAAAAGGCGCTGTGAAAACAGCGCCTTTTATCGTTGCAAAGCTGAAAAGTAAACAGTGCGGACAGTCGAGGACACCTGTCCGAAATAAGATTCATCGGGATGAGTACGGCTACGCAAGTTTTGAGTGAAAAATTACACAAAATCCGACCGCAATGGTGAAAAATCTATATTTTTTTATATTTTTCGGGACAGACTCCCGTTTTTTTCTTAAATACGGTGAGGAAGTTTGAAAGCGAGCCAAACCCCGAGTTATAGCACGCCTCAGTGACCGAGAAGCCCTTTGACAAAAGCATCTTCGCATATCCGACCCTGAGCGAATTTAATCTGTCGACGAAGCTTTCGCCGGTGACCCTTTTGAAAAGGTTGCTGAAATAATTCGGGTGGAATCCTGCGTGCGCCGCCACCTTTGCAAGACTCGGATTCTCTCTGAAATGCAGGTCAAGGTAGAGAAGCGCGCGCCTTATTGCAGAGGCGTTTTCGGTTTCCTTGTGCGCCTTTTCACTGCCGCGCATAAGTATGGTTATAAGGCTTTCGCAAAGCTCGCGTGAGCAACCTCCGCCCTCATATTTTGCCTCGTCGCGTATAAGGGCGGCAAGGGATATTACGGAATTTAACTGGGATTCGGTGAGGGTATAGCGCCTGTCGCCGTCGATGCGCGAAAGCTCACAGAGTCTTTGATCTGAAAGAAGAGCTTCGTCAAACGAAATATTCCAAAGGCGCACCTGCTTTTTCGGCTTCATTCCGTGAAAGTCTGCGGGATTGAGTATATAGGCGCTTCCGCGGCTTATTTCGTATTTTTCATCGTTGAGGGTGTGCTCCGCCTCACCGCTTATAACTATTTCAAGCTCAAAGTAGCTATGCCAATGGATGCGGTAATCGCTTCTTAGCGTTTTTTCCTCAGCCGCAAGGTGAATGCCGCCGAGGGTCAGCCTTTGATTCTCTTTATCGATGAGCCGTTCTTTGATTTCCATATTCTCACCCCCAAGCTTATTATATCACTAAAAAATAATATATTCAATATAAATCTTAAAAAAATGTGTATTAATATTAAAATTCAGCTTGTGAAGAAAAGCGAAATAATATAAAATTAAAGTAGAGAAATAAAATAGTAGCTGATTGGAGGAATTATATGCTGATCGGTATTGATATCGGCGGCACTAAGTGCGCCGTTATAAAAGCCTCGGAGGGGAAGGATCGCCCCGAGATCATAGCGAAATCGTCGTTTAAAACCGAGTCGTTTTCGGTGACCTTTGAACGCATTATAAAAGAGGTTGAGGCACTGATGCCCTGCGACGCTATCGGAATAAGCTGCGGCGGTCCGCTTGACGAGGACGAGGGAGTGATAAAATCCCCTCCGAATCTTCCCGGGTGGGATAATATTGAGATAGTTAAGATATTAAAGGAGAAATTCTCCGTTCCCGTTCTTCTTCGCAACGATGCTAATGCATCCGCCCTTGCAGAAAACAGATTCGGTGCGGGCAGGGGATATTCAAATATGGTGTTTCTCACCTTCGGAACGGGACTTGGCGCAGGCATAATAATCGACGGCAAGCTTTATAGTGGCGCAAACGGAAACGCAGGCGAGGTCGGTCATATAAGGCTTCGTCCGTGCGGCCCTGTCGGATATGGCAAGGCGGGCTCGTTTGAGGGATTCTGTTCGGGTGGCGGAATTGCGAAGCTCGCAAGGGAAAGGGCTCTTACTGCTATCAAAGATGGCAAGTGCCTATTTGGAATCAAGAGCGAAAGCGAGCTCTCCAAGATCAGCGCAAAGAGTATTGCCGCCCTTGCAAAGTCGGGGGATGCGGATTCAATCGCGTTTTACCGCGAGGTTGGTGAAATGCTCGGCGAAGGACTTGCCGTTATAATAGACACGATTAACCCCGATGCAATAGTTATCGGAAGCATATACGAGCGCGCGGGAGAGCTTATGAGAGAGGGTATGGAATCCACTCTAAAACGCGAGGGGTTAAAGGAAAGCGTGGGGGCGTGTGAAATTTTACCCGCCGAGCTCGGTGACTCGATCGGCGACTATGCCGCACTTTGCGTAGCTCTCAAATGTAAACAAATGTATTCAAAAGATACTTTCGTTGAGCTTGGACGCAGATATCCCGAGCTTTCCTCGGTAATTCCCGAGATTAAAGCCGCAACGAATGCCGTAGTTTCGATGCATAATAACGGCGGCAAGGTGCTTATAGTCGGTAACGGCGGAAGCGCCGCAGATTGCGAGCATATTGCGGGTGAGCTTCTGAAAGGATTTCTTCTTAAACGCGAGCCTTGCGGCGAGGAGCTTTCCCGTCTTAAGGAAAATCTCGGGGAGAGCGCAGAGAAGCTTCAGCGCGGAATCAGCGCAATTCCGCTCCCCTCGATCACGGGCGCGCTTTCGGCGTTCGTCAACGACGTTGAAGCCGAGCTTGCTTACGCGCAATTGGTATACGCAATCGGTCGCAGGGGCGATATTCTTATCGCTATCTCGACGTCGGGCAATTCGAAGAACGTGGTTGCCGCGGCGGAGTGCGCAAAAGCCCTCGGAATCAAGGTAATTGCCCTCACGGGGCAGGGCGGCGGTAAGCTTTCCGCTATTGCGGATATCCTTATCGCATCACCCGAAAGCGAGACCTTTAAGGTGCAGGAGCATCACCTGCCGATATACCACGCAATCTGTGCGGAAGCTGAAAAAATTATATTTGGGAGATAAATGATTATGGAAAGAATTTCACTTGACGGAAAATGGGCTCTCAGCGGAAGAAGGCAGGGAAGCCTTGACACCCCGATAACTCTTAGCGCTACCGTTCCCGGCTGTGTTCAGCTTGATATGTCCGAGGCGGGAATACTTCCGCGCGACCTATTCTTTGGCGAGAATATAAAAGAAACTGAAAAATACGAGGATTACGAATGGTGGTATAAGACATCGTTTGAAGCGCCCGCCGAAAGGGAGCGAGTTTTCCTCGTTTTCCGCGGAGTTGACTGCATTGCCGAATATTTCCTTAACGGCAAGAAATTCGGCGAGAGCGATAATATGTTCATTAAGCACGAGTTCGACGTAAGCGAATTTCTCGTTGACGGTGAAAACGAGCTCGTAGTTCATATTTCCTCACCTATGATACATACCCACAGCCGCGATTACGATATATTCAATATCGCGGTAAGCTGGCGCGAGACCCCGGTTAACACCTATATTCGCCGCGCCCCCCATACTTACGGCTGGGATATTATGCCCCGCGCGGTGACCTCGGGTATATGGCGCGAGGTATTCCTCGAGGTGCGCGATAAGATATACTTCAAGCAGGCGTTCTTTAATTTCCCGAAGCCTGCCGTCTATGATTACACCGACGACCGCCCCGCGTTCTGCTACGTGACCGAGAGCGCGTGGGACGACTTTAAAAAGGTGGAGATCGAGATCGATGCCGCGTGCGGTGACAGTAAGATATACCATAGATTCAAAGCACCCTACTCGGCGGGAAGATATAAGTTCAGAATAGATTCACCGAAGCTTTGGTGGCCTAAGGGCTACGGAGAAGCCAACGTGTACGACGCCGTGCTTCGCATATATTCCGACGGAGAACTCGTTCACGAATATAAAACGAGCTTCGGTATAAGAAGAGTCGAGCTTCAGCGCACCGAAAGCACCGACGGAAAGAACGGATATTTCCGATTCGTTATCAACGGTGAGGAAGTGATGTGCAAGGGCACGAACTGGGTTCCCCTTGACGCATTCCATTCAAGAGATGCGGAGAGATACGATGCCGCACTCGCCCTGCTTGACGATTCGGGATCGAATATGATCCGTTGCTGGGGCGGTAACGTATACGAGGATCATAAGTTCTTCGATTTCTGCGACCGCCACGGAATTATGGTGTGGCAGGACTTCGCTATGGCGTGCAATAACTATCCGCAAAAGGAAGAGTTCTTCGAGAAGATGCGCCGTGAGGCAGAGGCGGTGATCCGCGAGCTTCGTCAGCACCCCTCGATCGTTCTTTGGAGCGGTGATAACGAGATCGACTGTATGATGAAGAGGGCGGGATCAAGACCCTCGTCCAACCGCATCACGCGTGAGATTCTTCCCGAGGCGGTATATAAAAACGACGTGGGCAGACCCTATCTCGCATCCTCACCCTATGTATCCGACGAGGTGTTTGACAACGTTACTATCGATTGCCCCGAGGAGCACCTTTGGGGTAACAGAGATTATCATAAGAGCGATTTCATAAAGCAGTCGCCCTATCACTTCGTCAGTGAGACGGGATATCACGGTTGCCCGAATTTCGAATCGATAAAGAAGTTTATCTCACCCGAAAAGGTGTGGCCGTATCAGGATAATGCGGAATGGATCCTCCATTCAAGCGACCAGAATAACAACCCCGCCCGCGTAATGCTTATGGAGTATCAGGTTCGCCAGATGTTCCGCGACGTGCCCACCGATCCCGAGGAGTATATAACCGCCTCTCAGATAAGCCAGGCAGAGGCGAAAAAGTACTTTATCGAAAGGCTCAGAGTAAAGCGCCCGAATCGCTCGGGAATCCTCTGGTGGAATCTTCTTGACGGATGGCCCCAGATGTCTGATGCGGTTGTCGATTACTACTTCTCAAAGAAGCTTGCATATTACTATATCAAGCGCTCGCAAAAGCCCTTCATCATCGCCCTCGACGAGCTTTACGATAAGGGGCAGAAGATCTGCGCCTGCAACGATACCTTGAAAGAGGTCTCGGGCAGATATAAGATAACCGATGCCGAAACGGGAAAGGTGCTTTGCGATAGGGAATTTACCGCAAAGCCGAACACCACCACCCTCCTCGGCAAATTGCCGATGGAGTATAGCCGCCACACAATGCTTATCATCGAGTGGGTGGCAAACGGCGAGAGCGGCTTCAACCACTACACGACGGGCTTCATCCCCTATAACCTCGAAAAATATAAAAAGTGGATGAAGGAATATAAGCTCGATCAGTGATAGAGGTTAAATCATAGATAAGCAAAAAGAACCAACCCACAATGCTTCGGGCTCTTAAGGACAGTTTTGTAAACTTAATAGAATACGTCACCTACCGACAGGAAAAGGACAGAGAATTTTGTGTTCTCTGTCCTTTTATATAATCATTTAATATAAACTTTATTCTCCGCAATATTTCTTTCTTTATTTTTGGGGTTGAAATCAGTAAAACAAAGCAGATAGTAGTCGCACTCGTCGCAACAACACTCAAAG
>JAZLEH010000236.1:0-1579 GCA_045615165.1 Eubacteriales bacterium
ACGATCCTCTTATCGGTCTTATCGATAAGCACATCGAAGGAAACGATATGAAGCCGTATTACGAGGCGGCAAGCGCTCGTCTTAAGGGCGTAGGTCGCGATCTCCCCGTATTTAACTATGCCTTTGAGGTCGTTTATAGAGTCTCCGAGCTTCTTGAAAATAAGGCTGATTTCGGCGTAAGGCTCAAAGCCGCATACGACAGTGGCGATAAGCAGACTCTCGCTCTTATGGCAGAGGAGTGCGACCTCATTATAGAGAAGATCGAGGCGCTTAAGCGTTCGCACAGAGAGGCGTGGTTTGCTCATAATAAGCCGTTCGGCTGGGAGGTACACGACATAAGATACGGTGGACTTAAGCTCAGATTTGAATGTGCCAAGGAGAGAATAACCGATTATCTTAACGGACTCGTTCCCAAAATTGACGAGCTTGAAGCCGAAAGGCTTTCGTTTAACGGCGCTCCCGCAGGAAAGTTTAATAAGAACTTCGTATGGCAGCGTTACACCTCAATAGCAAGCGTAAGCAGATTTAACTGATAAAATAAAGAATTCCGATTGACAAAGTAGTCCTTATATGCTATTATAGCATATAGAATTATCTATTGTTGATCGGAATTTTTTATGAAAACCAAGGCTTTACTTTTTATAATATTGGCAGGAATAACCTGGGGAACATCCCCGCTTTTCGTTGCCTTTTTAAAGGATTATAATATAACCTCTCTGCAGATGACCGCAACGCGTAGCTTTGTTTCCGTGCTCGTTCTCGGAATCTTCGTGTTGATCAAGGACCGCGCTCTCTTTAAGGTCAGATTAAGCGATCTTCTCATCTTCTTTATAAGCGGAATCGGATACGTCGGCACGGCAACCTTCTATTATCAGGCTATGCAGATGACCTCTGCCGCAACCAGCGTCGTGCTTATGTACACAGCCCCCATATACGTAACCGTATTCTCGGTTGCATTCCTCGGCGAGCGTATGACTAAGCTTAAGCTTACTTCTATTCTCATAATGCTTGCAGGATGCGTTCTGGTTGCGGGTGTTGTCGGCGGATTTAAAATGGATCTTCTCGGAATCCTCTTCGGAGTCCTTTCGGGAATCTCTTACAGCGTGTATAATATTTTCACCAAGATTGCGATGCGTCGCGGAGCAAATCCGCTTTCCAACACCTTCTACGCATTTCTTTTTGCGGCGGTGATTGCAATCGCAATATGCAACCCCGTTGATTTCGTATCTAGCGTTTCAACCGATGCATTGAAGCTCGTTCCGTATCTTATCTTCTTCGGCGCTGTGACCTGCGTCGTACCGTATTTCTTCTACACCCTCGCAATGCGCGATCTTTCGGCGGGCACGGCATGCTCGCTAGGAATTATAGAGCCTATGGCGGCTTCAATATTCAGCGCGGTGTTCCTTTCCGAAATTCCCGACGTTTTCCAGATAATCGGAATCGTTTTGATACTAGGTGCAACCGTGCTTCTAAGTCGCTCCGAATCGGAAATAAACAAGGAGGAGCTTTAATATGGCAAAAATCAAGGACGGAGATTTTATCGGCGGTGACGATCTTCATTCGTTTTTAATGATCGGTC
>JAZLEH010000237.1:0-5444 GCA_045615165.1 Eubacteriales bacterium
TATCGCCGTTGAATATTCCCATTCCGGAATATCCGCCCTTCTCCCATTCAAGCTCGTAATTATTCACAGTCTGCATAACCTTATCTCCCTCACGGAAGATAACGCCGTGGCTCGTCTTTTCCTTTTTGAATTGAGCCGGAGGATTGATCGCCGCCTGAAGAACGCCGTTAAGCATCTCAACGCCGCCGGAGCCCTTCTTTGACGGGGTTATTACCTGTATCTGATCTTTTATTTCTTTTCCGTATGCCCTCGGCAATCTCTGCATTATAAGAGAGGCTATAGCATCGGGAATATCACGCTCGATATCACGCCTCACGTAGAAGAAATCGTTATCCGTTACGTTAAGGAGAGGAGCTTCGCCCTTATTGATCCTGTGGGCGTTTGTAATTATAAGGCTCTCCTTTGACTGACGGAATATTTCGTTAAGGCGTACGGTCCTTATTTTCCCGCTTGCGATAAGGTCGGCAAAAACGTTTCCCGCACCTACGCTCGGTAGCTGATCCGCGTCGCCAATAAGAACGAGACGCGAGCCGCGACGCATTGCGCGAAGAAGCGCGTCCATAAGCGGAAGATCTATCATTGACGCCTCGTCTATGATAACGGCGTTTTCGTCAATGGGATTTCTTTCGTTTCTGCCGAATCTGCTCTCCGATTCGCCGCGCTCCATTTCAAGCATTCGATGAATAGTTTTCGCCTCTTCCGACGTCGCCTCGCTCATTCGCTTTGCGGCTCTTCCCGTCGGGGCGGCGAGAACGGTTTTCATTCCGAGACTGTTGAATATATTTATAAGCGCCTTTACGACTGTGGTTTTTCCCGTTCCGGGTCCCCCCGTAAGTATCATAACACCACCGTTCAAGGCCTCGAATATCGCGTTTTTCTGCAGGGTGGCGTACTGTATTCCCTGCTCAAGCTCAAGCTTCTCAAGAAGCAGAGCAACGTCACGCGAGGAGAATCTGCTAACGTTATCCTCAAGGGATATTATCTTTTCAGCTACTCTGTCCTCCGCGTCAAACACGGCGGGAGTCATTACGAGGATCTGTCCGTCTATCGTATAATACGCAAGCCTTGAATCGTCTATAAATCGCGATATCATTTCATCGACTATCGCAAGATCGACCTCGATGAGAGCAGAAACCGCTCCGCTAAGCTTCTCTTTAGGTAAGCAGGTGTGACCGTTTACACCGCCGTTATATGAAAGAATATATTTTGCGGCACTAAGCACTCGCAGGGGTGACATAGGAGAAACGTCAAGCGTCATTGCAAAGGAATCAACCTTGTCAAAGGATATTCCGTATTCCCCCTCGCAGAGTATATACGGGTTGTCCCTGATTATCCCCTCTGCGCCTGCGCCGAGCTTCTTATATACCTTCGTTATCTCTCCCGTGCCGAGGTAGTCCTTACAAAACATCATAACGCCGCGTATTCCCGTCTGCTGACGGAAGGACTCGGATATGATAGCCGCCTTCTTCATCGTTATGCCCGGGATATCAGCCAACCACTCGGGGTGGTTTTCAATAACGTCGAAGCTCTCTATACCGAATTTATTAACTATCTTAAGCGCGGTAACGGGACCGACACCCTTAACGGTGCTTGAGGAGAGATATTGCAAAATACCGTCAACCTCCTTCGGAAGAGTCTTCTCATATCCTTCAAACGAAAACTGCTTGCCAAATTCCTTGTGATACGACCAAGTTCCCGTGAGGATAACGTTTTCCCCCTCGAAAGCCATTGGCATCATACCGACCGCGGTTATAAGGTCGTTTTGATCGTTGACGATCTCAAGGACGGTATAATCGTTGCTTTCATTGCGATAAACAACGTTTTCGATTATTCCGCTTATCGTCTCTGTATTCTTGCCGTTCATAAGATCGCCCCTTTCTATATATTTAAAAACCTACGGCTAATATTATATCAAAAATCTTTATGCATTACAAGAGCAAATTATAAAATTGACGATTTGTATTCGCTCGGAGTCATTGAAGCTATCTTTTTAAAGCATTTTGAAAAATACTGAGGAGTATCGAAATTGAGCATATCGGCAATTTCGGAGAAATTATACTTTCCATCTCTTATAAGCCGCTTTGCCTCTTTGATTCGAAGCTCGTTTACGTAATTAATGATTCCGTTTGGCTTATAGGTCGAGAAAGTCTTCTTGACCAAGCTTTCGCTCTTTCCGAGCGCTTGTGCAATATCGGCGACCGTCAGCTTTTTATAGAGGTTTTCGTCTATATACGCAAGGATCTCATTCACTGCGTGATTATCGTTAATACCAAACGATTTGCGCGTCTTCTTGCTTATGGGATCTGTATTGCGGCGAAGCTTTATAAGAAACACCTCAAGAAGATTTTTTATCATTTGACTCGATCCTGTCGGTGCGTTATCAAGCTCGACCATTTCTGTTACGAGTGGGTTATTCTCTACCGACATTTTATAAAGTGAAAGCCCCTCTTTGAAAAGCATTGAAAAGATCGCCTTTTCCTCGCTTGTCAATTTGAATATCTTTCCCTCGAAGAAATTCATTTCACGGCTTTTGCATTCAAAGCTAATTATGCTTACGTTTGGAGCAACCGTTCCGTCTGCCGTGAGGTTATGGAACTCATTCGGCTTATGGAAGATAAGCTCTCCGCTTTTGAGATAGAATTTATTCTTATCCGCAGTGCAAAGCATATCCCCCTTGTCTATGTAGACAAGCTCCCAGAAATCGTGGCTCTCGCCGTCGTAGGAAAACTCCTTTGAAAACTCCATATAGAAGAATGTTATGAGGCTTTCAACGTTAAACGTTCTATGAAATTTATGCTTTATAAAATCATTCATACAAAAAACCTCTCTTTTACCCGATTTTATAAATATTATAACCGATTTTATACTCCTTTGCAATACCTAAAAGAGATATAATTAAAATATAAACGAACAGGAGGTATAATATGTACACCGTTTTAGCGATCACCTGCCATCCCGACGATATGGAGATCGGATGCGCGGGAACGTTACTTAAGTGCAAGGAGCGCGGCGACAGAGTCGTTGTTTGCCATCTTTCAAGCGGAAATCTCGGTCACGAGATAATCGAGCCCGACGAGCTTGCGAAGATCCGCGCGTGCGAAGCAAAGCGAAGCGGAGCTATGGCTGGATTCGAAGTTATGTGGGGCGGATTTGACGATATTGAGATCTACTCCGATAATAAGGAATCGCGCGACAAGGTAGTGAACGTTATTCGCTCGGTCGATCCCGACTTTATCATCACGCACGCACCGAATGATTATATGCCCGACCACACCGCAGTATCGAAGCTCGTTTTTGATGCTTGCTTCAGCGCTACCGTACCCCATTACAGAACAGAGGTAAACAAGAGAGCGCGTCTTGTTCCGCTCTATTATATGGAGCCCCTTATGGGACTTGATTTCAATCCGACCGAATACGTTGATATCACGGAATATATCGACAAGAAGATCGATATGCTTAACTGTCACGAATCACAAATCGTTTGGATGAGAGATCACGATAAGATCGATTTCCCCGATATGATAAGAACCGCTTCAAAATTCCGCGGTTATCAATCCGGCGCAGGCTACGCCGAATGCTTTACTCAATGCTTAGTATATTTGAAAGGAACGACGAAGCGCTTGCTTCCGTAATAGGTGATTAATATGAACTTTAATTCAACAGTTAAGGGCTCTGCCCTCGAAGGATTCTATCCTGCAGGATGGGATTTTGACAAGATCGACGCTTGCATCGATGCTCCTGAAAAGATTACCGAAAGACAGGCATTCTGGAACGAGGGCTTCACCCCTATCAAGTGCACCAACCTCAATGAATTTGAGACCTATATGGGTCATGAGATCGCAATGCAGATAAAGCTTGCAAAGGATAGAGGCGAAAAGATCGCTTTCATTCTCCCCGTTGGCCCTATGGGTATGTATAAGTGGGTCGTATTCTTCCTTAAGGAATGGAATGTATCCTGCGAGCACGTATATACCTTCAATATGGACGAGTGGGCTGATTCCGAAGGAAACACCCTTCCCTCCGATAACCCCGGCGCATTCCAGTATGCTATGGAAAATGCACTCTTCAATCCCCTTGGCGAGCTTACCGTTCCTAAGGATCAGCGTAATTTCGCAACTAAGGACAATCTCCCCACCTATCCCGCAAAGATAGACGCACTCAAGAAAGAGGGTGCAAAACTCGTTCTCGTTTACGGAATAGGAAGAATGTGTCACATTGCATTCTGGGAGCCCACCTTTGCGGCTGATTACGAAACCGCAGGCGAATGGGAAAGCGCACCTTACAGAATCGCGGCTAAAATACATCCCCTCACCGTTGAGCAAAACGCTCTTACAAGCTTCAAATCGAGAACTCCTCTCGTTCCCTGCCGTGCAAACACCATCGGCCCCGGTATATTCCTCAAGGCTGATTACGCTATCGGCGGTGCAGACGGAACTCTCGGCAGGGGTATGCAGTGGCAAGGTCTTTCGCTTTGGATGACTCTCCGCCACGGCAAGACTCCTTGGATCACCTCGTCTTATATTCCCACCCTTTGCGGTAAGCTCTTCTTCCTTGAAGAACTCGCAGGACCTCTCACTGCGGAGTGCAACTGATGAGAAGCGGAATTGCTGTTGCAGGAACTATCATTCTTGATAAGATATACGATATTTCGGCATACCCAAGTTCGGGCGAGCTTACAAAGATCTGCGATATACGCTTCTCCGTTGGCGGATGCGTTCCTAACGTTGGAATCGACCTTAAAAAGATCTCACCCGACCTTCCGATCATCGCATACGGAAGAATGGGTAACGATTCCGAGGGCGATTATATAATTGACGAGCTTCAGAAGAACGGAGTTCTGACCGATAAGCTCGTGCGCTGTGACAAGAAAACGAGCTTTACCGACGTTATGAGCGTCGTTGGCGGTCAGAGGACCTTCTTTACATACGCCGGTGCCGGTGCTGACTTCGGCACGGACGACGTAGAGCTTTCCGACTCGGGCGTGAAGATGCTTCACCTCGGCTATTTCCTGCTTCTTGATAAGGTGGATAACGGCGACGGAATTGAGATCCTTAAAAATGCAAGGAAGCTCGGAATCAAGACCTCGATAGACCTCGTAACCGAAAACTCCGACAGATATTCTCTCGTTATTCCCGCGCTTGAATATACCGACAACCTCATCATAAACGAGTGCGAGGCAGGTATGCTTGCCGGAATAGAGCCGAGGAATGAAAATCTTCGCGCTATTGCAGAACGCCTTATGGAGCTTGGCGTAAAGGAGAGAGTGATCATTCATAAGCCCGACGTTGCGATCTGCCTCTCAAAAAACGGATATACGACACTCCCCTCGTACGATCTGCCCAAGGGATATATAAAGGGCACGACTGGCGCAGGAGACGCATTCTGCGCAGGAGCATTAAAGAAGATACACGACGATGCATCCGACCTTGAGATCCTTGAATTTG
>JAZLEH010000238.1:0-4142 GCA_045615165.1 Eubacteriales bacterium
CACATCAAAAATCGTATGTATATACTTTTTTTGATTGATTTTATACGATTTTTTGTAATGGGAACGAAATTATGATAGGTTGCAATGTCACATCACCCATATCTATAACTAAATTATACACATTCTTTAAGAAGAAATTTAATAAGGATTATTTCTTTCGCGGCGAGGCGCACGATTTTTACGAGGTAGTCTGCGCTATTTCGGGCGAGGTCGGTATAACCGCAGGCAAGGATGCATTCGTATTAAAGGGCGGCGAGATGACCTTTCACCCTCCGGGTGAATTTCACGCAATAAGGGATGAAAATTCGACCGAGCCCGAGGTGATAATCTTCTCATTCTCCGCAACGGCATTCCCCGAGGTAAGCGGCAAAATATTCTCCGTTGAGGATAAGCTTTCGGAGATCATCGAAATACACGATCTAGTTCGCTCGTCGTTTACTTGCAGCGATAGCTATATATCCTGCATTGAGGAAGAAAAGCAGATATCTGCCGCGCTTGCTATTAAAAGGCTTGAAATATTCCTTATCTCCACTCTTTGCAATGAAGCAGGAATAAGCGTGAATTCAGCGCGTCAAAGCTCGAAGCTGTTTTCAAGGATACTCACCGTAATGAATAAAAACATCAACTCACCTCTCAGCGTCGGTGAGATTGCAGAGCTTTGCGGTTCAAGCGTTCCGACGCTTGAAAAAACGGTATATAAATATCTTGGATACGGAGCGATGAACCATTATAACATCTTAAGGCTTCAGAAATCGCACGCAATGCTCCTTGAAGGAATAAGCGTCAAGGAGGTTTCGCTCTCGCTCGGATTTTCAAATCAGAATTACTTCAGTTCACGATTCAAAAAATATTTCGGTTACCCGCCGTCAAAGGTTGGTCACAAGGAAGGAGTAAGTCAATGATCAATTCAAACAAGCCCGTATGGGTCTACCTTACCAAGGGAACGGTATTCGCTCTTGCAACGCTCGGCGTTAAGCTTCTCACCTCTCTTTCCTGCCTTACTATATATTCGCAGGACGGAATCGTAAGCGACATACCTAATTTTGCAATAAGCATAGTTATGTTTATCTCGTCGCTTTTAATATACAATTCCGCATTCGGACTTATATTCTCGTTTGACAGGGATTCCTGCGACGAATATCTTGCGGCAAGTGACGAAATGGATAAAAGCACTCCCGCATTTACAAGATTATATAACTATAAATCGTTTATTGCAACCGCAGCACCGATCGTCGCAGTACTATCGATTGCCGCTATACTTGGTGCAAGCTGGGAGATCATGGGGATGTTCCACTTTGGCGATGGAAAAAGCGCTTATTCAAAGGGCTTCATCCCATTCCTCTTGAATATCGTGTTGATATCCGCGTTCGTCTTATATGAAAGATACGAAGCCGTAAGATATTGGAAGATGTTAAAGCGCTCGGGAAACCTTGAAGAAACGAGCAGTAAAGCAAAAATAATATTCAGAGTTATCTTCGTTGTCGTCGTTTATCCCCTGTTTCTTCCCTATCTTCCGATGATCGCATTCGTGTTCATCTCGTTTATAAGCACGCTTGCAGTTTTGCTTACGGCTCCCGTCCTTGCGCTCATTTTCGTCGCTATTATTCTTGTGATCGTAGCAATTATGATACTCGCAAGAATCCGCAGCAGGAAAAAGCTATTCGTAAGGATAAAAACCATTGCGCGCGAGCATAGGTACGAGATCTCTGAAATAACGAATCCTTACGCATCACTCTTTTCAAGAAAGAAAAGCTGCACCTTCACGATGAAAAGAGGAAGGTCTACCTTCGACTGTCTCATCATTGGTCATATAAGGCGCAGCGTTCCTATCTGCTTCACCTCGGATCACGAGGGATATTACAGACATCGCATCGGCACGCGAAAGCATAATATCACAATGGAAAAGCATTTTGAATATTCAGCCCCGGGTGACGGAAAGAAAATAATGATCATCCACCCAACCCCGAAATACGCCTACCTTTGCGATCCTCAGTTCAAGAAGGAAAAGCGAGTATATAACGCGGACTGCGTATGGAGCTTCGTGGCTTATGAGGACGAGGCGTTTATCGGCGCTGTCGATCGCGATTGCCTCGGAAGATCTACTTCAGTTCCCGAATCGACTGAGGTTCAAGTGCCGATCCGTAAGATAGGAAGACTTCATTAATCCTTCTTTTACGGAGCTTATAAAATATTCGCCTTATAATTTCAAACGGAATAACGCTCGCCGCTATCAGAATCGCCGTGGAAAGCTCGGCAAATGATAGCGGCGTCGTTCTGAATATCGAACCGCCGCAATATATCATTGCGATCTGTATCGTGGATATAAAGAGCATTATAAATACGAAGGGCTTGTTTTTCGATATATTCGATAACAGGTTGACACGCTCGCATCTCGCGCCAAAGCAATTAAATATTCCCGCGAATATAAACAACGCGTAAAAGGCGCATATATGCTGACTTTCACCTCGGAAAGCCGATTTTATCCTATCGCTCGTCAGAAAAACGATGCATAAAAGAAGAGTATACGCCCCGGTATACGCAATCTGATGAAGCATTGCGCGGGATAATATCGGCTCGTTTCTTCTCTTCGGCGCCTCTTTCATATAATACTCAAGCGATGGCTCGCCCGCAAACGCAAGCCCTCCAAGCGTATCCATAATTATATTTACCCAGAGCATCTGTATGATCGTTATCGGACTATCAATGCCGATAAATTGACCGACGAGCGATACTCCGCAAGCCGCAAGATTCATAATTAACTGGAAAGTTATGAACTTTCTTATCGACTTAAATATCGTGCGACCGTAGAGAATCGTGCGGTTTATCGAATAAAAGCTGTTATCAACGAGAATAACGTCGCCCGCACTCTTTGCGATATCCGCCCCGTTTCCCATAGCGAATCCAACGTCGGCGAGCTTTAAGGATGGGGCGTCGTTAATGCCGTCGCCCGTCATTCCGACCACGAGATCAAGCTCCTGCGAAAGCTTTACGAGGCGCAATTTATCCTGCGGAAGCGCTCTTGCCAGCACGCGAAGATTCGGTAATACGCTCCGCACCTCATCATCCGTCATTGATTGAAGCTCGCTCGAGGTTAAAACGATCTCATTCTGTGAACCGCGTATTATACCGCATTCGACTGCGATTGCCGTCGCCGTCTCCTTTGAGTCACCAGTAAGCATAACGACCTGCACTCCTGCATCAATAACGCCGCGCACAGAGCGTCTTACGTCGCGACGGATCTTATCCTTGAGTATTAGAAGGCAAAGAAACGTTTCCTCGCTCATGCCGCTGAATTTAGCCGACACAGCAACGACTCTGTTCCCTTCCTTGGCGGCGCTCATATATTCGTTATATATTGCGCTCCTATCGATCGCGCACTCGCTTCCGTCGTTATTCAGCATATAAGAGCATCTTGAAATAATTATCTCCGGAGCTCCCTTTATCAGGCTTAATCCATTATTAAAGCTCACCGACGAGCACTTGGTTTCGCTTGAAAAGGGCTTCTTTTCAATTACACCGACATCCTCCGCTCCCTCATCAGCAAAAAAGCCGATAAGAGCCTTATCCGTAGCGTTGCCGCCTATTATCTCACCGCTTGAAATAACCGAATCGCAGTTATATTTCGCAGATAAGGTTAAAAGATGGTATAGGCGATCGTTTTTCTTAAGCGCACCTATCGTTTTATACGATGCGCCGGGCAATGAAATTCGCTCAAGCTCTATTTTACCCGTCGTAAGAGTTCCCGTCTTGTCGGTAAAGAGAATATTCATCGACCCCGCCGTTTCAATGCCGACGAGCTTTTTAACGAGAACGCCGTCACGCGTCATTCTCTTCATATTTGCCGACAGAACCACCGTTATCATCATCGGAAGTCCCTCGGGCGCGGCAACTACGATCACCGTTATCATAAGAGTCAAGGCGTGGGAGAAGGTAGATGCAAGAAAACGAAGATCCGTGAGCGACGATCGGATATCCGAAATAACGAATCCGTTATCCGACACGATAGTATTAAACAAATACGCCATAGCGACGATAAAAGCCATAAGGTAGCCGATCTTGCTTATATCAGAAGCAAATTTACCAAGCCTTAGCTTAAGCGGACTTACGCGAGTTTGCCCTTGCACGTCCTTCGCGACCATACC
>JAZLEH010000239.1:0-2643 GCA_045615165.1 Eubacteriales bacterium
GAGGAGGCAATAAAGCTCTTTGATGAGATGATGATCGAATGCGGTAAGCGCGAGATCGAGTTTGAGCGCTGGTACGACCATTGCCTTATCTTCAACTATCTCAGCTCGCTTGCTAAATCAAAGTCGTCTGCCGGCGATAGCGAAAGCATAGCTTCAAATTAAATTTTAAAAGCGGAGAATTTCGGTTCTCCGCTTAATTTTATATATTTACACCTTGCAAAATATTTTTAGTGTGGTATAATATAATCAGCCGCTTGCGGACTATAATATTTTGGAGAAGATTATGTTACCCGTAAAAGAGCTTTACGCAATCTATCCGTCGGTCATCCCTGCGGATAAGAAGAGTGAAATGACGATAGCGCCCATCGAGCGCGCCTTTATGTTTTTTGAAAATGAGGAATATACAGTTACCATTGCATCGGTTGATAGCGACGAAGTGGATTACCATAACTTAACCTTCAAAACCGTGCTTAACCTTACCGCGCACGGCGGCGTTCTTAAATTCGATTATACCTTTGCGGGTGAGCAGGAGCACCTCGTTATACTTGAAAGGGGAGGCGTTCTTGTCAATAAATTCTTCGTCTATTCTTTATACGAGGACCTTTATAACACCCGTCCTATGAAGGGCGATTTTCATTCGCATAGCTTCCGCTCGGACGGTCAGCACGATCCCGCGGCTCTCGCAGGTCATTATCGCGAGCAGGGATATGATTGCCTTACTCTCACCGACCACAACAGATTTTACCCGGGATTTGAGATCGACGAGGTCTACGAGGGGGTAAACACAGGTCTTTTGCGCATTCCCGGTGAAGAGGTTCACGTCCCCGGCAGTGTCGTTCATATCGTAAACGTCGGAGCGAAGAGCAGTGTCGCGGAGAAATATTGCAAACATCCCGAGGAGCATAGTGCAGAGATCGAGGAATATGAAAAGAAAGTTCCCGTGGAAATTCCCGAGGGATATATCGGAAGATACGCCAGAGCAATGTGGGCTACCGATAAGATTCACGAGGCAGGAGGAATAGCAATTTTCGCGCATCCGTTCTGGCGTCCGAAGAATCTTATTCATAACGTTTGCGGCGATCTCGCAGATAGATTTTTGAAGAGCGGTATGTTCGATGCTTTTGAGATAGTCGGCGGAATCGATAACGTCGCAAATAACAGAAACGTTGCGCTTTGGGCTGATGCCAGAGCCGAGGGATACGATATCCCCGTCGTTTCTTCAAGCGACGGCCACTCAATAGAAAATACCACGCATTTCCCCTATAAATTCACCATAGTTTTCGCCAAGGAAAACAGCCCGTCCGCAGTTATCGAGGCGATCAAGAACGGAAAATGCGCTGCAATAGAGGCAACGGGTAAGGAGGATTATACTCGCGAATACAGAGCCTACGGAAAGCTTCGCTTTGTGAGCTATGCTCAATATCTCGTAAAGTATTTCTTCCCGAAATACGCACGCGTTTGCTTTGGCGGCGGCGTTGCTATGCGCGCGTATGCTATCGGTGACGCGTCAAAGGAGCTCGTTGAGCTTCAAGCTGATCTTGCCGAGCGATTTAGGGAGCGTTTCTTTGGTAAAAGAGAGGCGCTTTGCCCCGATTCCAATGCCATCGCTTTTGAAAATAAATGGCGAGAGGTGCAGATGGACGGCCCGATCACTAAGGGAAGCAGTATAAAAGGAAATCCCACAAGACAGTTATAATAAAAAATGACAGAGATGCAAAAGTCTCTGTCATTTCATTTTATGCGCGAGATCCGGAAACTATCTCATCTTCGTTTCTGAAGAGGAGGGAAATGCACCAGATTCCTGCAATCGCAACTACCGTATAAATGATTCGGGCAAGAAGAGTTGCAGGGCCGCCGCTTATCCAGGCAACAAGATCAAAGGAAAAGAGTCCGATCGATCCCCAGTTCAGTGCGCCTACGATAACGAGTATCAATGCTATTTTATCTACTATCATTTTTAAAACCCCGGTTTTTATTCTGGACTCGGTCCACTCTTATTATGCCGTGAAATCCTCGGGATATTTAAGGGAATTTTATGTAATGAAATTCGGTGCATCCTTGCCAAAACTTTCCTTAAGCGTCTCCAGCGCCTTTTTTTCTATCCTTGAAACATAGGATCTTGATATTTTTAAATACTTTGCGACCTCGCGTTGCGTTTTCGGCTCGTAGCCCTTAAGCCCGTATCGCAAAATTATAATTTCTCGTTCGCGCCCCGTCAGTGTTTTGTCAACTAACTCGCGAAGCTTTTCGATATACATCTTAAGCTCGATATCCTCGCAGGTCGTATCGTCAATGCTTATAATATCGAGATAGGTAAGTGGGTTGCCGTCCTTATCGACGTCGATGGTATCGTTTATGGATATCTCAAGCGATGTTTTCTTCTTTGAACGGAAAAACATAAGAATTTCGTTTTGCACGCATTTCGCGCCGTAGGTTGCAAAACGCGTTCCTTTTTCACTTTTGAACGAATCAACTGCCTTTATCAGTCCGAGGCTTCCTATTGAAAGAAGCTCGTCTTCTGCGCCGTACGAGGCGTAATACTTCTTTATTATGTGCGAAACGAGCCGCAGATTATGCTCGATAAGCTTGGCGCGCGCCGCTCCGTCTCCGTTCCTTGCTTTTGAAAAAAGCTCCTGCTCCTCA
>JAZLEH010000240.1:0-9780 GCA_045615165.1 Eubacteriales bacterium
TTTAACGCCGAAGTTTTCGATTATCTCGTCGTTTTCCGACGGAGGCGGAGGGGGAGCAATACAGTTGTTTCCAACGGTTGAAACCTTGAACGGAATGCCCAAAAGGGATATTCTCTCGCTATCAAAGAATCTTCCGCCGCCGAGTCTCACGGTATTGGCGCTCGGCTTGAACTCGCGGTTGAAGCGGTTTGAAATATCAATTATTTTGTGAGGTGATGAGTGTTCGGTTATATAGTTTTCGCAATAGATCGGAAGCTCATTTTCGCGGCAGGTATACATTTTGTAGATATTAAAATCTACGAAAGTTCCTTTGCCACGCAGAAGCGTAATTTTGATTCGTTTGAATGCTTTTTTATCAATTTTTACAACGACGGTATAACGCTTTCCGTCTGCCGTGAGATCATCGTAGCAGACGAGGGGTGTTATTTCGCCGTTTTCATCCTCTGCGGTTATGCAGTTGTCGCGGTATTTCTGCGGACGGCGCCAACCGCGCGTGCTATATTCGATTACGAAATATTCTTCCGTAATAAAATCGCCGTCACCGATAATCGTATATCCCGTTGAAAAAGGCGGCTTTTTTATAGAAAAGCAAACAGCGCCCGATTCAGTGCGCTCGATTACGCCCGAGCTTGATGAAAAAACGAGACTCTTAAGATCTATCATAATTAAATTCCTCGCAAAACAATATGAAGGCAATAAAACTTACGGTTTTATTATAACTCTTTAAAGTATAGGTGTCAACGATTTTCACTTTATTTCATTGAGATTTTTTCGTTATACGAATTTCAAGAGATTTATTGACTTTAGCATAAATCTTTTATATAATATATTCATCAACAGTTAATTTCGGAGGAAAGACAATGAATTTTTGCGAGCTTGATAATCTTCTCGAAAAATTGCCTGAAATGGGAATTTTCGCGGGAGATATAATAGTTACTAAGGATAACGAGATCGTTCACCGCAAGGCGGTGGGATATTCCGATTATGAAAATACTGTACCGCTTAATGATAAAAATCTTTTCTGGTGCTTTTCCGCAACTAAGGTCATCACTTGTGCGATGGCGTTGAGACTCGTTGAGGAGGGAAGACTTTATCTTGATGCACCCGTTTCGGATTATCTTCCCGAATATGCGGACGTTTTCGTAAAGCATAAGGACGGCACGATTGCAAAGGCTGAATGCGTAATGAAGGTTCGCCACCTTTTCTCGATGTCAAGCGGTCTTGACTATAATTTCAGAACGGGTAGCGTAAGCAGGTTCTTAAAGGAGAATCCGCACGCATCAACACGTGAGGTTGTGAAAGAGTTCGTAAAAGTTCCTCTCAATTTTGAGCCGGGTACTGATTTCCTTTATAGCTTAAGCCACGATGTTCTCGCGGCGGTATGCGAGGTCGTTACGGGAATGCGCTTCTCGGAATATCTCGATAAGTATCTTTTTAAGCCTCTTGGAATGAACGATACAGGCTTCCGTCCTACCGACGAGCAGAAAAAGAGATTCGTTGCAATGCACCGTTATCGTGTCGGACTTGCAAAGGCTGATGATATCCCGATTGAAAATGCTTATGCTTTGACCGACGATTACGACAGCGGAGGAGCAGGTCTCTTCTCTTGCGTTGATGATTATTCAAAGTTTATATCGACTCTTGCGGCGGGCGGTGTGAGTGCAAACGGTTACAGACTTTTGAAGCCCGAAACGATTGCTCTTATGCAGAAAAACGAGCTTACCGACGATGGAATTATGAGCTTTGCTACGACGCGCCTCTTCGGTTACGGTTGGGGACTTTGCGGCAGAGTGCACATGAATCCCGTAACCTCGCTTTCGCTCTCTCCTGTTGGTGAGTTTGGCTGGGACGGCGCTGCCGGTGCGTTCGTAATGGCTGACCCCGAGAATAAGATATCGATATTCTTTGCAATGCATACGCTCGGATGCGTTTATGCATATAACGTACTTCATCCTTTGATGAGAAATCTCGTTTATAAGGCTTTTTGCGAATAATATAAAATCCTCACAGAATCCATAACGGAAACTGTGAGGATCTTTTCTTTTAAATTTCAATACGGTATTCGACCGTAATATCGTGGCGCTTTTTCGCAGGGGCTTTATAATAGACGTGATACTGCGGTGGCATCTCTACCTTGAATTCGTCGGCGATTCCTTCGTTAAGATCAATATCAAATCTATCGCTTATTGAGTCAAGTATAAGATTTCCGGAAACGGGAGCTATCGTCAGCCTTGCGCCCATTCGTTCAATAACGGTATGGTTTTCGCATTTTTGAGGCTCGGAGAGCGTGTGAAGGGGATAGAGGATATCGACCTCGGAATCCGACTCAACCGTGTCGTTTACGATTACGATTTTATCCTTGAGCGTTATTTTGCGAATGAATTTCGTAATGTTTGGATAAGCGGAGGAGAGGTCAAGAGTGACGCTCCTTTCTTTTTCCGACCAATCGATAATTTGTCCCGTTGATTCGGTTGGCTCGACCTGCATCTGATCACAACCGCCGATGATGAGCGTGTTATGCGCTTTCGTTTTCTTCATCCATTCGAGGTGATGCTTCGTTCCGTAGCCTGCGCCGAAATATCCGGAGGGAGATATAAGCGCCGCTTTGCCTGCAAAAATTACGAACGAGCCTTGGTCGGCGTGTCTGTGACTGTCGTGTGAGAATCTCGATGCACGCGCTAAAACGGCTATATCCTTTTCGGAATATATATCGCTATGTATTGCCGCAAAGCCTCCGTCGTTAAATACAGCAAGGTTTGATGGCTCGACGGTAAGACTCTTTTTCTTATAGCTCTTAATGGGGAGGAAGAGATCAAGTAGGTGAAGCTCGTATTTATCAGCCTCGGCAAGCTCCTTCATACGCGTCCTTGCAAGATCGGGGCCGAATTTTTCGGCGTACACTCTGTAGGGGTTCTGCGCAAAGAATCCGGGCCACTCCACAGAGTCGGGCGTACACCAATATCCGTCGCCAAACGGGTGGATCTCTCTCTTTGGATCGGCAAAATGAATGAGATAATTTGAATATCTATGATAAAACGGGCGTTCGAAAAGACTCTTTCCCGAGTATCTTTCAACAGCGGAGAAGAAGGGCAAGAACCACTTCGTGTAGCTGGTTGAGTAGAATGCTCCCTCTGCCCAGCTACCGTCGTCTCCACCGTAGTAGGGGAAGATTCCCGTGTAAATATCAAGCGCAAAATCAAGCCAACCGATGAGCGTTTCGTCGGGAATTATGTTTTCGCCGTAAAGAACGAGCGCCGCTTCGCCGAGATATGCAGGGATTCGTCCTACGTGTGAGTTTGAGGGGTTTTCTATATAATTCGTTTTGAGGAGTCTGTCCTTGCACTGAAGTGCGTATTCAGCGATCGTCTGTCCGATATAGCGCCTTTCCTTTGCATCAAGCGCGTCGTAAAGAAGATCGAATGCCGCAGGCAAGCATCGAGCGTTGGAAAGTCCAACCTCGTCACCCCATTCTCCGTCGACGGAGCAGGGACCCTTCGGGTTCATATCGCATATTGTAAAGAGAAGCTCTCTTGCGTGCGCTTTAGCGCGCTCGTCACCCGCCAGGGCATATAAAAGAGAGGTTGCGATAAGATCCCTGTCGCAATAGGAGCGGTAATCTCCGAAATAAACGCGCATAAGTCTTCTTGACGCTTCACCCGCCTTGTGGTATTTCGGGGGAGTGGGGAAGCCGTGGTTATAAGCGATTTCCGCATTTCTTTTTATGACCTCAAGCTCTGTTTTGCGTTCCTTTAAGAGTGCGGGAACGTCGGATTTAGAGAATAGATGCCTAGGATGCTCCGAAGGGATGCCGCGCATAACCTCACTTGCGGACGGAATCTCGCATTCGATTGCATTATCGTCAACGGTGAAATGCATCGTTTCGCTTGAATCATTGCTTGATGATTCGATCCTCCAGGAATAGCTTCCGGGTGAAAGTGATTTGTTCAGACGGAAATAATGCTTGTCGACTTTTCCGGAGTCAAAAATATTGCCCCTCTCGTCGTAGATAAAATAGTTGTGATATTCTGCGCCTGCTTCCGGCTGAAAGATAAAGCTGGGATTTTTTTCATATACGCGCCCACCATCCTTCGGGAAGGTGAAATTCTTTGTAAACGAGCTTCTTTTCTGTGATATGCTCATGGATATCTCCTTTATACGATTGCGTTATTTATACCAGATATATTCGCCGCTTACGGGGTTTATTTCTCCGATCTTCTTTGCCGGGACGCCTGCCATTATTGCGTAATCGTCGGTGCTTTTCGTGACGACTGCGCCCGCGCAAATAAGATTAGCTCTTCCGATCTTAACGCCCGGAGTTACAGTTACGTTGCTTGCGAGCCAAGAGCCGTATCCGATAACCACGCTATCGTCGCCGTCCTTCTCCGTTCTTGCGGAAAACCATCCCGTCTTCGGGTCAAACTTGTGGTTTCCTGCGACTATTGAGCAATGCGGACCGATCAGCACGTGATCCTCTACGGTTACGTTTCCGTTTAAATAGCTGTAAAGTCCGAGGTGAACGCCCTCTCCTATCTGATCAAGAGGGATTCTCACGACGCATCCGAGCGACAGCGTAACACCCTCCGACTCGATGCCGACCTGCTTTGCGCGTGCAACGCAAAATTCGCGGTTTTCGGTTTGGAGTGTGTATTCACTCATTTTTATAAATTCTTCTTCATCAAAGCTCTTGTTGTACATTTCGATTGCCTCCGATCAAATAAATGTTTTTTATAATTATATCATAGATATAACGCAAAGTCAATTAAGAAAGCCGATATCCGTATAGGAAATATCGGCTTTAGACAGGGTTATTTGAAGAATTTTAAATAGTTTTCAATCTTGTCAGCGCTTGGAGTATAATCGGGATGGGAGGTTGCGGGGAGTGTTGGCTCGCTTCCGTCCTCTGCGTAGAATGGCGTGAGATTATCGTTCTCATAAATCACGCGATCCTCTTCGCGTCTGAAATCGGGGATATCGTACGGCTTGCCGTTTTCAAGAAGGCTTCTGTGGGCAAGGATAGCAACCGATGCCATTGTCGTTGCGCAATACACGTCGAAGAACGGGCGGCGGTTCTCTCGAATGCAGCCGAAGAACTCGCGTATGACGAGATAATCGCTTCCGCCGTGGCCTGTTGATTGGATCATCGCGCTTTCGGGATCGTCCCATGAGGGGGCATAGCTTTGACTTTCCTGAAGTCCCTCGGGGATCTGCCATGAATTATATCTTAACGATACCATATTCGAGCCGTCGCGGAGATTTTCAATTTGTCCGTTCATTCCGCAGATGCGGTAGGATCTCTCATGCGCACCGAATGCGGCGCATCCGGTTACGCGGAATACTGAATCGTCATCGTTGAGAGTCGTTATTATAGCTACGCTGTCACCAACGTAAAGTCCGCCGAGACCATCCTTCAAATCGGGAGTATATACTCCGAATGCGGTCACTCTTTTAGGAAAAGCACCTGTTATATACATAAGTGGACCGAGAGAATGTGTTATGTAATATGCGCGGGGAAGGGTGTTTCTTCAATGCGTTTTGTATGGGCGGTATTTAGTTATTGATTCGATTTCCTCGGGATCAATCGGGTGGTTGTACTCACCTTCGGCATAAAGGCATCTTCCAAGGCTTCCGCCATCGTAAACGCGCTTCATTTCCTTATTGAATATCATATACGGATAGTTCTCGGCGATCATAAATATCGCTTTGCTTTTTTCTGCGGCACGAACGAGCGCTACGCCCTCCGCCATCGTTGCGTTTGAGGTGCATTCGGTCAGAACGTGAATATCCTTTTCAAGTGCGCGGATCGCGTATCTCGTATGCTCGTTAAAGTAGTTGCAAAGGAAAACAGCTTCAAGGTCGGGATGATTTATGAAATCCTCGAAGTTCGTGTAGGTAGCAATATTTCCGAGCTCTTCTTTTGCAAGTGCGAGCCTGTCCTCACTCTTATCGCATACGGCTACTATACTACCGTTGTTTGCGAGAACCGATTTATAATAATCCTCGCCCCTTCTATATCCGAAAATTCCGAACTTAATAGTTTTTTTCATATCCATATCCTCTCTAATTTTGTGCTTAATTATGGAAATTGATTAAATGAGCTTGTTGAGTATATTGCTTGCTTTGATTATATTATAGATGCGATTTCTTAAAAAGTAAATGGAAAAAATCTATTTCTTTATGTATTTTTTACTTAAATTTCTTGACATTTTGGCGTTATACGGATATAATAGCGTAAAAGGCGGTGAAAAAATGGAAAGCAATATATGTAAGATAAGCAACGTTAGATCGGGAGATTTGATATGTGCCGAGTTCGTATATGAAACGGAGCTTAAAAACGTTGACAGAGTTATGAAAGATAAGCATCTTATTGGGTTTCTTTCCTCGGGTGAGGGGCGCTTCTTCTTGAATAACAAAGAGCACTCGTTGAAGCGCGGAAATGCGTTTTTTGTGCCGCGGAATTCGGAATATAGACTTGAGCTTAATGAAGACTGCACTTACTTTTATATATCCTTTTTTGGCCGACGCGGAGACGAGCTTGTTGAAAGAGGCAAGCTTAGCGACACTCGGTGCGTTGCGGATATCTCATTCGCGGATAACGATATAATAGAATTTGCAATGCTTGCTCTTCAAAAAGCAAATGATTCAAATATTGATATTCTCGGAGAATCGGTGCTCCTTTATCTTCTTGCACATCTTGTGAGGGATGATGGAAACAAGGGGGATCTAACGTCAAAGATAATAAGCGTGACAAACGAGCGCTTTGCCGATCCAAGTTTTTCACTTTCAATGCTTGCAACGACTCTCGGATACGATGCAAAATACCTCTCTTCCTATTTTAAGAAAAACAATGGTGTGGGATTTTCCGAGTTTCTGCGTGATATAAGGATTCGGCACTCTATATTTCTTATGGAGCAGGGCGTTGTTTACGTGCGAAACGTTGCTATTTTATCCGGCTTTTCCGATTCAATGTATTATTCAAGGGTGTTTAAGCAGGTGATGGGCGTATCGCCGTCGGATTATATAAAAGAGCTTTCAAAATGAACGCTCATTTAAAATGTTAGAGGTAGATAAAAGTGAGAATTTTTAAATCGAGCGCATTGATTGGTGACGGAAGAATTGGCTTGCATCGCGCAAAAACAAACGTTTCAATAAGCAAGCATACGCACGACTATATCGAAATTGTGTACGTCAGCTCGGGCACTGCTACGGAATACGTTGACGGAATGAAATACAACGTTCGCCGCGGCGATATTATCTTTATGACGCCGAATTCGATCCACTCCTTCGTGCCCGGTGCAAAATTCGAGCACGTTGAAATATTTTTCTCGCCTCGTCTTATCGGTGAGGCGGTTATAACCTCTGCGCAGGCTCTTTCAATGCTTGCCTTAAGCTCGTTTGATAATCTTAGAAATAACAAGAGCTTCGGTCTTATAAGAATGGATGAGTCGGAAATAGGTGAGGTTGAAGCACTCCTTGCGGTTATGGAACGCGAGTTCAATGAAAAAAGAGAAGGATATGAGGCGTATATGTGTAATTGCCTTAATATGCTTCTTATAAAAATGCTTCGTAACGTATCGTCGGATAATTGCGGCGGCGATATATGGGAGGCGCTTATGGAATATATAGAAGAAAATTATGAGAAGAAGCTTACGCTCACGTCGCTCGCTTCAAAATGCTTCTATAATCCATCGTATTTCAGCCGAACCTTCAAGCAGAGGTACGGAGTTTCATTCACGGTTTATCTGAGGAATAAACGCATAGAGCAGGCAAAGAAGCTCCTCCTTTGCAATGATATGACGATAGAAGAGATTGCAGGTGCAGTAGGCTTCTCCGACAGGAGTGCGTTTTACGCCGCGTTCGAGGATGACACCGGAATGACGCCGCTACAGTACAGAAAAAACAAAAAGTAAAAATCAAATACAAATTTACAAGCTTTATCGTAAAGATATAATATTGAATAAATAATCTCCTCCGAGTATAATGGACTTAACCTATACATTGGAGGAGATTTTATATGAAGATAAGTTATGAAGTCTATAAAGACAAGGTGAGGGCTTGTTGGATCGGTAAAAATATAGGCGGAACGATCGGTACGCCTTATGAAGGAAAGCGCGAGCTTCTTGACGTCAAGGGATTTACCACAGCTCCCGGAGAGCCGCTTCCGAACGATGATCTTGATCTGCAGCTAGTATGGCTTCACGCGCTTGAAAACGAAGGAGCGCAGAATATAAAAGCAGAGCTTCTCGGAGAATATTGGCTTGACCTTATCACTCCTTATTGGGCGGAGTACGGAATAGGAAAGACTAATATGCAAAGAGGTCTTATTCCTCCGACGAGCGGCGACGTTGATAACGATTGGCAGAATTCGAACGGAGCATGGATAAGAACCGAAATATGGGCGTGCGTTGCGCCCGCAACGCCTGAGCTTGCGGTTAAATTCGCGATAGAGGATGCGAAGGTCGATCACGGAACGGGTGAGGGAACGTACGCGGCGGCGTTCGTTGCGGCATTGCAAAGCTCCGCATTTGCGCTTTCAAGCGCACGCGAATGCGTTGAGGTTGCTTTCGCGGCAATTCCGGAAAAGTCGAGGGTATACAAAAGCGTCAAGGCAGTAATCGAGTGCTTTGATTCCGGCAAGAGCTGGAAGGAGGCACGCAATACCGTTCTTGAGATGAATAAGGATCTCGGAAGCGGTTGGTTTGAAGCGCCCTCAAACGTTGCGTATACGGTTATCGGACTCCTTTACGGTATGAATAATTTCAAGGATTCTATATTGATTGCCGTGAATTGTGGTGACGATACCGATTGCACGGCAGGAACGGTTGGCTCGACCCTTGGAATTCTCTATGGAACCGAAATAATTCCCGAGGATTGGAAGGCGTATATAGGTGACAAAATAATAACCTGCTCGGTATCCACGGTCAGCGTCGGAAGAACGTTCCCGAAGAGCTGTGACGAGCTTTCGGAGCGCGTCTGTCGACTTGCTCCCGGTGTGCTTTACTCTCTTGAGGCGAGCAGTGCCGTAAAAAGAAGAAAGGTCGGTATGACCGCGTTCGGAGAATGCGAACGGAATTCTGATGAGATATTCGAGGAGCTTCGTGAGCGTATTGCGTGGGTACAGAATGAATATCTTAATATCAAGAAAAATTCGGTAGATTTTGAGAAGGGAGTCCTTCGCGGCAGCCTCTCGCTTGAGACGGTTTACGCAACGCCTCTTTCTGAGATTGGAATTGAGCTTGATCTTGAATTAAGGCGACACGTTCAGGAAAGACAGTATCCGTTTGAATTCAGATGGATTCTTCCCGATGGGTATTCCGTCAATGGAGTGAATAACGCAATAGTCAAGGCTGATGAAACGTTGATGCACAGAATGCACGGCACGGGAAAGCTTGGTTTGAAATTTACCCTTTCAGTGGGAGAATGCGTTCAGTCGTTTGCAAGGTGCGTTCTCGAAATAACCGCGAAGGGAAGACATACGGCAATATACGTTCCGTTCGTTATCTTTTCATAAAAAAACAGGGGCAAATCGTTGCCCCTGCTTTCGTTTTATTAAAGATTGTAGTATTTTTCGAATTCTGCGGGATGAGGGATCTTGGACATTTCGAGGCACTCGGCTCTCTTCGTCTTGATGAAGTTTGCAATGAGCTCCTTCGGGAATACGCCGTTTGCGGTGAGGTAGTCGTTATCTGCCTCAAGAGCGTCAAGCGCTTCGGGAAGAGAGGTGGGAAGACCCTTGAGCTTCGCCTTTTCTTCTTCGGGAAGGTGGAAGAGGTTGAAATCGTA
>JAZLEH010000241.1:0-13082 GCA_045615165.1 Eubacteriales bacterium
TAGGATATCGAGAAAACCTCGTCTACTCTGCGTATATCCTTCATTGAGTAGTTAACGATCGTTCCGGAAGAGAGCGCGCCGTTGGGAATATATATGGTTTTGTTATCCGTGGTGCGGAGCTTTGTGTTAGTAATATGGATATCTTCGACAACGCCCGAATATCCCTGCGCCTCAATGAAGTCATCGATACGGAACGGACGGGTAAGAATTATCAAGACACCACCCGCAAGGTTCGAAAGCGCGCCATTCAACGCAAGACCGATACCAACGCCAAGCGACGCGACAAGCGCGGTAAGTCCGCTGGTATTTATTCCGACGTATCCGACAAGGCAGATTGCAACGATGATCTTCATACCCAATCTGAAGATGTATGCCGCGGTTTTCATTATCGTTTTATCGGCGTTTTTCTTTTCAGCAGATTTCTCAATTTTTCTTCCGATTAAATTGATTATCTTGAATGAAATAAACATTATCACCAAAGCAATCAGAACCTTAATACCTGCATTGGTTGCCCAATCAACAACCTTGTTTAAAATACTTTTCCAATCCATTTTTATACTCCTTATATTTTTAGTTAATAATATTATACAACATTCCAAAGAAAAAAGCAACCAAAATATAAATGATTTAAAGTGTTTTAAAACATAAAAAGGACAGCTCTGAAGTGAACCCCATTTAATTCACTCACACTGTCCTTTTTATATTAGGCCTTTTCCTTTTTACTGCAAAGCGACGGGAAGAATGAAAATACTATTGCGCTGAGTGCAAGCAAGAAAGGATAGAAGAGATACGGAATGATGTCAACTGCGGAAATCGTAGAAGCGATAACCCCACCCGCATAGGCGGTTGCGATTGCGGATACTGCGTAGATCATCTGCGCGCCGTAAGGAAGAATGCCCTGTACAACGCTTCCGAAAATGTCGAGTATTGATGCGGTTTTAGTATTCGTGATACCGTATTCCTCGCTGATATTCTTTGCAATAGGCGCCGCCATAACGATAGCGACCGTGTTATTCGCGGTTGCAATATCCATTGCTGAAACGAGAGCGCCTATGCCAAGCTGACCGCCGAGCTTACCCTTGAATACTCGCTTAACGAAGTAGAGCAAGGAATCAAAGCCGCCAAAGTGACGCATAATTCCGCTGAGCATAGTTACGAGAATGGTTACGAGGATAACCTCAAACATTCCGCTGGCGCCGCTTCCCATCAAACCGATGATCTCAACGAATTTGATCGAGAGGCAAAGCTTTATAACGAATGCCGTAGCAATTCCAACAATAAGAACGACGAAAACATTTATTCCTATAATTCCGCCGATAAGCACGAGAACATACGGAATAAGAAGCAAAAGGTTAGGCGATGCAGGAGTATAATCCTTAACGCCCGATTCGGTAAGCGCGAAGATAAGAAGAATAACGATGGTAATTACTGCGGCGGGTAGAGCAATGAAGAAATTCTCCTTGAACTTGTCCTTCATTTTACAGCCCTGCGTGGTGGTTGCAGCAATGGTCGTGTCAGAGATAAATGAGAGGTTATCGCCAAACATTGCTCCACCGATTACTGAGCCCATGCAAAGCGCGAGGCTGACACCCGTGCTACCTGAAAGCGAGCAGGCGATCGGTCCGATAACCGCAATCGTGCCGCAGGAAGTACCCATAGCGGTTGATACGAAGCAGGACACAACGAAAAGCACAAGCGCCGAATACTGCGCAGGGATAAAGCTTAAAAGAAGGTCTGCAACGCTTGCGGCGCTATCTCTTCCAAGCACTCCTGCGAACACACCGGAAGCAAGGAATATAAGTATCATCGTCACTATATTCTTGTCGGCGAGAGCAGTCGTCATTATTTCAAGCTTTTTATCAAACGAGACTCCTCTGTGCTGAATGCATCCGACGAGGATTGCCGCGAGGAATGCAACGACTACGCTCATTTTATAGAAATCGCCAAATATTATTCCGAGTCCGATATACAAAACAAGGAAAACACCGATAGGAAGAAGAGCCCAACCGTTGCCCTTGTTGATCTTAATTTTTTCGTCCATAAAATCTCCTTAAAAATGTAAAGTCACCGTATTATATTACCATATAAAAAGAATAAAGTCAATACAAAATTGATATCTGTTTTGTAGAATACCTTTGCTTTTTTCTCTGTTTTATGTTATAATAATAAAAAAGAGGGAGGATTGCGCCTTGCAAAACAAGAGATTTAAGCCGCTTACAGACAAGCTTTTTCTATATATATGGATACCGACGACTATTATTATGGCGGCACTCACGGCAGTTTGCGCCACGCATCCCCTTACTCTTCTTATCGTTATTCCCATTGATCTTTTTACTTATTATTTTCTCGTTTCACCTCTTTTCGGATATGTTGAGCTTCGGGAAAGCACAGTATTTATAAAATTCGGATTTATTGTGAAGAGAGAGATCCCGTATAATAAAATACGCGGTCTTGCAAGGGAAAGGAAATTTTACTCCGACTCAATGCTTTCGCTAAAAAATTCATTCGACCACGTAAACATCAAATACAACAAATTTGATATGCTCACCGTCAGCGTAGTCAGCAACGATGAATTTATAGCGGAGATTGAAGAGAGGGTAAAAAATCTCACAACTAATTAAATATCATGCTATAACTAAAAATATCAAAGCATACTACAAAAAGCACCTTAGTTTTCAATTCAATTCGCGAAAAAAACATTTTCACTTAAGAGGAGGACTTTACTATGGAAAACTACATACTCATGAATGACGAAACCATACTTTACAGAGGAGAGGCGCTTTTATTGCCCGACGGCAAATACGACAAAAAGAAGGATTATGTTTTGGCGGACGTATTGTTAACTAATTACAATATAGTTTTCACGGTAAAAAAGAAGAAGCTTTTCAAAAGCGTAGTCGATACCCAAACCTACAGCATCACCGACATCAAAATCTATGACGAAACCGTTCAAGTGATACGTCGCAAATCAATTGTAGATATTTATCTAAATTCTGCCGAATTGTTTATGAAATTCAAAAAGGAAAAGGATGCAAAAGAATTTTGCGATAAGGCATTAAAACTCGTCAGCGGTTACTCAAAATTTGTACGCTCGGTGAAAAAGACACAAAAGGCAATAAAAGAGACCAACGAGGCTCTTGACATTGACGTTGTTGAAATCGCAAAAGAGGGGGCGTTATTCGCGTGCGAAGTAGCCACAGGTGTCGGCACGGTCAACGGTGTTGGAAAGAAAACAAAAGTTGCGGGAAAGATCGCAGGTATAATTCTTAAAAAGAACAAAAAGGATGTACCCGAAATTTCAGATAAAACCGTAGATGAAACCGAAAAGCCGGAACAATAAACCATTTACACCAAAAAGAGCAAACACGGCGTGTTTGCTCTTTTACTTTTACATTATTTCTTATAGAGAGCCTGCTTTTCAGCAAGGATTCTGTCGTACTCGAGCTGCTTGATGCGGCGCATACCGTCAACCATCTTATTCCAAGTGCGCTCGGGATTCTCTGATCTATAGGTATTCGACTCACATCCGTGGAAGCCCCAGCCGAGAATAGTTCTCGCGCCGGCATCATAAGCGGCGTGGCAAGCCATTATGATCTCATCCTCGCGGCCGCGGGGGAAGTTATATCCCTGAATCCAGAGGTTATGATCCTTTCCGAATTTGTCGGCGATCTCAACGTTCTTCTTTGAATTCTCATAAACGAACTGATAGGGATCGACGTTCTTAGAGCCAACCCAATAGGGGTCTGATCCAATATTATCAAGGTGAGGAAGGCTGCAGATTGTGTCGATTGAGTCAAGGTTTATGCCGTGCGATGCGCCAAGCATTACGCAAGCGGTATTAACGAGACCGAGGGATGCAGAATACGTAGTAACCTCATCGAAGAATTCAACTATACTGTCCGTGCGGAATCTTACTGCATCATCATCAAGCACTGCAGGCATCTTCTTATTGAATCTCTCTTCGAAGATCTTCTGGCAGGTCGGGCAGGTACAGCAATAACGGAAATCGTTCGTGTTTTCGATTCTGTTCGAGGGCATAAACGGCTCATCCCAGAATACGGTTTTTCCGCCGATCTCAGCAACCGTGTCAAGCCATTCCTTAACGAACTTTCTGTATGCGGGGCTATTTACGCACACCTTGGTGGGGTGCATAGTTCCGTCCGAATATACCATGTGCGCCTCGGGATGTAATCCAAGGAAGAAGGTTTTATCGCCGGGAGGGCCTCCGATTCCCCAGTTATCGACCCAGACCTCAAGTCCGGCATCTTCAGTCATTTTGAAAATATCCTTCATAACGAGGTGATGGCGATCCCAGTCGGTATGAGAGAACATATGGACTACTATATCCATATCTGCATTTTGAATTTCAGCAAGATCCGCTCTGTAATGCGACGGCATTCTGTTGCCGTGATATGCAATACCTGTTTTTAACGGCTTCATAAAAAATCCTTCCTTATATCTTTACTCAACCGAGTTTCTCCTCGGTTAACTCTATTTTATCATATACAATCAAATCAATCAATGAAAAATCAATAAATAAATTTGAATAATCAAAAGCAAATTTCGCAAAAAAAGAGGTCGCAAGCGACCTCTTTTAATTTTTATTACTTATATTCGCAAATGATGTTTACCTTGCCCATTTCGGTTTCGTAAATTACGGAAACGGAAACGATCTTTTCACCGGTAACGACGATTACAACGGTAACATCCGCGCCTGCATCAAATCCGAGAATGTCTTCAACGTTTTCTTCAGCGATATTAGCGGAGAGACCGGTTTCGCTTGCTACAACGTCCTCGAGAACATCTGCATCAAGAGAAAGCTTAGCCGCTACAACGTTTGCAACCTCAATAGCGAGGGCGTTTGCACCGTCGGAGAGAGTGCCGTCCGCATTGCGGATAACAGTTCCGGAAATCTCTTCGATAACGTCGCCGTCAACGAGAGAAGCGTTAAGCTTGGTGAATACGTAATTGATTTCGATCGAACCGTCAGCCTTAACGGTTGCTTCGTAAGCTCCGGTAAGAGTTGCAAGCTCGTGAACGTATTCGATGCGTCCAACGAATCCTGCGGGAGAGGTTGCCTCAACTGCGGCATTGATCTTGGAAACTGCCGCGCTAAGCTTTGCCTCATCGGTAACGAGAGCGGTCTGGCAATAGTCACATACGCCGTTGCCATCCTTATCGTCGTGAACAACGCAAGCTACGTACTTACCGCAGTAGTCGCACTTACCGTTTCTGGGGTTAACGTCCTCACAAACTGCGCAAGCTACGTCCTTACCGCAGACGTCGCACTTACCGTTCTTGGGGTCAACGTCAACGCAGGTCTTGCATGCGATCTCAAGATCACAAACGTCACAAACACCATTCTTATCTGCATCGGTATGAGTCTTGCAGGCAACTGCCTTGCCACATACGTCACAGATTGCATCAACGGGGCTCTTATCAATGTGTGCCTTGCAGGCAACTACCTTGCCGCAAACGTCACAGTAGGAATCTCTGGGGCTCTTATCAACGTGGGTCTCGCACTCAATTGCCTTGCCGCAGACGTCACAGATTGCGTTCTTATCAGCGTCGGTATGAGTCTTACAAGCTACGTCCTTACCACAAACGTCACAAACTGCGTCCTTGTTCTCATCCTTATGAGTCTTACAAGCTACGTCCTTACCGCAGACGTCACAGATGGAATCCTTAGGAGAGGTATCCTTGTGAGTCTTGCAGGCAACCTCCTTGCCGCAGATGTCACATTTAGCGTTCTTATCGTAATCCTCGTGTGATTCGCAAGGAACGTATGCCTGGCAGACATCGCACTTGGTATCAGCGGGGTCTTCGTCAATGTGTTCGTCCTCGCAATCAACGGGTCTTCCGCAGACGTCACATCTGCCTGCCTGATTGCCCGACTTATCCCAGTCGATACATACATCGCAAATCGGAGGGAGATCCATCTTAGTTCCGCAGACGTCGCACTTCTTATTGAGGTCGGAGTCCACGCAGGTTTCGCAGGTGCTTCCGCTACAAGCGAACAAAGCAATTGCGCATGAGAGGGTAAGCACTAATATTAAAAACTTTTTCATTGTTGTCCTCCTACCCTATCAATCAATGGTGATCTGCTGAATAGCATAGTCGTACTTGATGTTAACGTTAACAGCGATTTCGGGAAGATCATCGTCGTCCATTACACTGTAGGAAATGTTAACCTCGGTAATATCTGCGTCGGAGTACGAAATAACTACGCTTACGTTAGATCCGATTTCAGTTCCGAATACGCTCTTGGTATTCTTCTTAAGAACGATGAAGGAAACGGTTCTTTCCTCTTCGTCGATCTGAATGTCACTTACGGTCTTTGCGGTAATATTAAGAGCGTTTGCTCCGACCGAAGGAGTGAAATCATCACCGGTCTTGTTCCACTTACCGCCATCCTCGCGTCTACCGAGAGTGGAGTGATACTCCCATATGTGGGAAACGGTTGAATAAGGAGGATTGATTGCTACGCCTGCACCGCTTTCGATGCTGTCAAGAGTTGTTTCGGTGAATTCGTAAACGGATACATCGTCACCGTCGATCTTACCAACGCGAAGAACGGAGGTATCAACAAGTATGTATTTACCCCAAGACTTCGTGGTTTCGGTTTCAACCTTAGTGGGCGCTAACGCCTTGTACATATCGATGATCATCTGGATGGGATCGGTGATAGAGCTTCCCGAACCGGAGCCTGATCCCGATTCAATAGTAGCGGAGCATTTATCACACTTGCCGTCCTTGTTTGCATCAACGTGGTCGTTACAAGCCTCTATGGGCATATTTTCCTTACAAACGTCGCACTTTCCGTCCTTGTTTGCATCAACGTGCTTCTTGCAGGGAGCAACGGGTACTGTTTCATTACACTTATCGCACTTACCGTCCTTATTGATGTCGGTGTGCTTGCAGGTATCGTCGGTGGGCTTATCGTCGGACTTGATGGTCTCGCCGCACTTATCGCACTTGCTATCCTTGTTGACGTCAACGTGAACCTTGCACTCTGCTTCGGGCTCTTCCTCGATTTCTTCGCCGCAGATATCGCAGATGCCGTCCTCGTCTTCATCCTCGCACTCTTCGCAGGGCTCGTAGTATTCAACTATCTCACCGCAAACGTCGCAAAGACCGTCTAAGTCTTCGTCAACGCACTCTTCGCAAGGACCAACGGGCATATCCTTACCGCAGGCATCGCACTTGTTGTTGAAATCTTTATCGACGTGCTTGCAGTCCTTCATACTACTTCCGCAGACGTCGCACTTTCCGTCGCCGCTCTTATCCACGCAGGTGTAACATTTCGAATTCGAACATGAGAACAACACGAGCGCTAAAGTGAGCATAAGAATTATTGATAATATCTTCTTCATCTTTCAATAGTGCCTTTCTATGTTATTCTTCAGTCTTAGCGGGAATCTCCTCGAAGGGAGATACGACGCTGTTGTAGGTATAAGAGGTTTCAATGGTAACGTCACCGTTCTCGGTAGAGTAAGAAATGCTTACGGAACGGAGGTTAGTGCCATCGGTTACTACCTTAACGGTAACGTACTCGTCCTTAGCGCTGAGGTTATCGATATCAATACCGAGAACCGCCTTAAGCTGGTCAGCGTCGAGATACATCTCAAGCTCCTTGCCCATGCCGGTCAACTCGTAATCCTTACCGATTGCGCTCTCGGAGAGGTTAAGCTTGATCGCCATTGCGCTTGCTGCGGGAACACCGGTGATCCAGCTGTTCATATTGTCAAGGCTGAATTTACCGTCTTTATAATAAATAGTACCGTCGTAGGTTACGATGAACGCATCGGGATCTGCATCCGCTTCGGGAAGTCCGTACGCGCTGTACTCGTAATACATTTTGAAGCTTCCGTCGGAGTAGAGGGTGGTCTCAAACAAACCGGGGAACTCATTCTTGTTCTTGTTATCTCTTGTATCGGTATACTTGGTTATAGTCTTAATGAAGGTAGGATTGGAATCCTGAACCACCTTGATGAACTTTTCAAGAGCGGTGAGATTCTCTGCAGTAACATCAGCTCCGCAGACGTCGCATCTTCCGTTCTTATCGTCATCGGCGTGGGTCTGGCATGCAACTGCCTTACCGCAGACGTCGCACTTACCGTTCTTGGGATCAGCGTCAACGCAGGTCTTGCATGCTACTTCAGCTCCGCAGACATCGCACTTACCGTTCTTGTTAGCATCAACGTGAGTTTTACAAGCTACGCCAACGCCACAGACGTCACACTTACCGTCCTTAGGAGAGGTGTCCTTATGAGTCTTACAGGTTACGCTCTCGCCGCAGACATCACACTTTGCATCCGCAGGGTTCTTATCAACGTGAGTCTTGCACTCAACGGCCTCGCCACAGACGTCACACTTTGCATCCTTGGGGCTCTTATCAACGTGAGTCGAGCAAGCGATGTCCTCGCCGCAGACGTCACATCTTGCGTTCTTAGGATCCTTATCAACGTGAGTCTTGCACTCCACCTTCGCACCGCAGATGTCGCACTTTGCATTTGCAGGGCTCTTATCAACGTGGGTCTCACATTCGATAGTCTCGCCGCAAACATCACACTTTGCATTCTTATCATCGTCTACGTGGGGGTTGCAGTCCACAGGCTCGCGGCATATGTCGCAGATGTTATCCTGGGGAGCTACGTCCTCACAGACCTCACAAGGTACGAACACGCCGCAGAAGTCACAGATAGCATCCTTGGGATCTTCGTCAACGCACTCCTCTTCGGGATCTGCAATGTCGCAGGGGATCATGTTTCTTTCGCACACGTCGCACTTGCCGCTTGCATCAAAGTCAACGCAGAAGTCACAGACAACTCTCTGACCACACACGTCGCACTTGCCGTCCTTTATTCTGTCAACGCATTTCACACACTCACCATCGGTACATGCGAACAGCGCAACCGCGCAAGAAAGAACGAGCAATAACGATATAATCTTCTTCATTTTAATACCTATTTTGCCTTTCGTTGCTTTATACAAAGTTTATCAACTATAATTATATATTTTTTTACTCTGAATGTCAAGTGTTGGACACCGATTCAAAACGTCGTCTGCGACGAAATTATGGACGGTTTTTTATTGATTTTGACCAAAAGCGCCGTCAAAATAAACATACGCGTAGTTTTTTATAAGACATTTTTGACAAAATCGATCCAACCGGCGAAAATTACTTATCGAAATAACCCTCTCTGCAGAGAAGCTCTGCAATGAGAACTGCACCGCCTGCCGCGCCGCGAAGGGTGTTGTGAGAAAGACCGACGAACTTGTAATCGTATACGGTGTCCTCACGGAGTCTTCCGCAGGAAACGCCCATACCGCCGTAAAGGTCACGGTCGAGCTTAGCCTGGGGGCGATTATCTTCTTCAAAATAAGTGATGAACTGCTCGGGAGCGGAGGGGAGGCCGAGCGTCTGGGGCTTGCCCTTGAACTCCTTCCAAGCCTCAAGGATCTCTTCCTTGGTGGGCTTGTTCTCAAACTTAACGAACACTGCCGCGGTGTGACCGTCGCTTACGGGAACGCGGAGGCACTGAGTCGTGATAACGGGAGTGGTTGCGGGAACGATCTTGCCGTCCTCAACCTTACCCCAAACGCGAAGAGGCTCTTTCTCGCTCTTCTCTTCCTCGCCGCCGATGAAGGGGATGAGGTTATCTATCATTTCGGGCCATTCCTTGAAGGTCTTGCCTGCGCCGCTTATTGCCTGATAAGTAGTTGCAACGACTTCCTTGATTCCGAACTTCTTAAGAGGATGAAGTGCGGGAACGTAGGACTGGATCGAGCAGTTAGGCTTAACCGCGATGAATCCGCGCTTAGTTCCGAGGCGCTTCTTCTGCGCCGCGATAACCTCGAGGTGAGAATCGTTTATCTCGGGAATAACCATGGGAACGTCGGGAGTCCATCTGTTCGCAGAGTTGTTGGAAACGACGGGAATCTCAGCCTTCGCATATTTTTCTTCAAGCTCAAGTATTGCAGGCTTGGGCATATCTACCGCGCAGAATACGAAATCACAGATCTCTCCGACCTTCTCAACCTCATCGGATGAGATAACGATCATATCCTTAACGGAATCGGGAATATCAACGGTCATCTTCCATCTTCCGTCCACAGCCTCGGAATACTTCTGTCCTGCGGAGCGGGGGCTGGCAATAACTGCGGAAATTTCGAAATAGGGGTGGTTTTCAAGAAGAAGAACGAATCTCTGACCTACCATACCGGTAGCGCCGATTATACCGACTTTAAGCTTTTTCATTGTTTTTTCTCCAAATTAATATAAAATAAATAATGTAATAATCATTTTAACACATAAAATCCTATATGTCAAGATAAAATTTCTATTTAATACAAAAAAGAAACGGCGCGTCTAAGCAAACGGCGCCGTTTCTTACGGTTTTTCATCATTTATTGATTATCGTGATGTTCTGCGGAGAGACGCCGGTCGTCTCGTAGGCGATCGCAAGTATCTGTGCCGCCTGATTTGCCTGGAGCGATTCTGCCTTAACGATTACGCTGACCGAATCGTTTGCAATAACGGCGACGCACTCCTCAAATCCCTTCGCCTTAACGAGAGTCTCGATATTTGCCTCGTTTTGCATATCTACGGCTATTTTGGATATTTTAGCAGCCGCCTCTGCCTTTGCCTCCTCGCTCGCCTCGTCGTTTTCGGTCACGAGCTTAAGAACGTCGATCGCCTCGTCTCTCGACTGCTGACGCGAGAGTGCCGTCGAAGCGAAGTAATCCTGCTCGCCCGCACCGTCGGAGTCTCCGCCCGTGGTCTGGCTTCCGTCAACGTTATCGTCCATGTTGTTATCCCCGTATCCGAGAGATTCCACGGGATCGTAGAACCAGCGGTAATTGAGATATACCGCAAGGCCGATAAGCATAACCGCGCCTACTACCACCATACTCCTTACCGATTTTGATGAAAAGAGCCGCTTTGCTCTTCCGCTTTGATTTTCATTCTGCATTATTCCTGCCTCCTTGTTTAATCTGTTAAATCCTATGAGTCCGGATTTTACAATATTACATCTTTACGAATTTAATTTCATCACCGCAACTCTGTTCGTTCCTATATCAAACATAGCGCATATCATACACACAAGCTCGCCCTTTACCCGCTCGCTGTCTCCTCCCTCGCAAACGACGGTGACTCCCATAACAAGGGGCGGCCTCGTCTCAATAACGGTCGAGCCCTTATAAGTGCTTGCTTCACCACGTGCAAAGGTTATAAACACCCTGCACCTTCCGACTCCGTCCACCGATTCGCAAAGCTCGGATACCTCGCTCTCCATCCGCTCACGGTATTCGATAAGCGCATCCTTCTCCGGAGCATCGTCACCTCCGCCGCCGGAAAGTGAGAGCAAAAGAATTCCGAGAAGCGCGACTACGGCTATAGCGGCGTATTTCCCCTTCCCCTTCAATCGTGAAATAATCGAATTATCCAATCCTTATTTCAACCTCGCATTTCCCGAGATCAAGCCCGTTCAGATATTCCCGCATCCCTCGCATATCGGAATATATTGCATCTCCCGAAAGAAGAATTCTTATCCGCTCCGCCTTCATCAACTCAAAATCAAAGCCGTACACGATCACGTCTGCCTCTCCCTCCTCGATCTCGTATTTTGTAAATAATAGTTTGCGTATTCCCTTTTTGAAAGCCTCCTCTGCGACCTCTTCATATTCTCCTTTCTCGACCTCTTCGAGCGAAAAATCGAAATCAAAGGATCCAAGTGATGAGTATAGCTCCTCAAGCATATTTACCGACGGAATCAGTACCGTGTAAAGAAGAAGCAGGCTCGCCGCGGCTTTTACGAGTCTGTCGCTTACAGAAGGATACGAAAGAAAGCTGAGAAGCCCGAGCGCCGACGACGCAACCACGATCATCACGAAATACTCACCCAAGAATCTCCACCCCGCTTTTCATAAAGACGAAGATCTCGAATATTGCAGAGAGAGCAGTAAGCGAATAGACGGCGATGAGAGCGTCGAGCGCCGAGCGAAACGACCGAAAGCAGCCACCCCCACCGTCACCCGAAAGAAGCTCGATGAGTGAGCCGGCAAGCGATAGCGAAACTCTGTATAAAAGCAGGGTTATCAGCGGAGTCAGCGCGATCGAAACTATAACGAAAACCGCGCTCACACCTATAACGCTTTTTACGTAAGCAAGTCCACCCGCGAGGGAGGATAGAGCGCCGGAGACCACGCCGCCAACTACGGGTATCATCCCCGAGGCGGCGTATTTCGCGCCCCTGAGATACGCCGAATCCTTTGCCGCCGAGATCATAGATTGCATAGATACCGAGCCTATGATCACCGTCGTAAATATCCCGAGAAGCCAGGCAAATACGCTTTTTATCCACCTTGCGAGGGTAGAAACCGTTCCCGCGCCGAGTCCCGCAGTCACCGAGAGGGCAAGCATAGCGAAAACGAGTGGCATCAAAAGCTCCGTCGCCGCATATTCTATCACGCCAAGCGTAAGACTCATATTGAACGCCTGCGTCGCCGCCGAATTAACGCTCCCTCCGGCGGCGAGGATTCCCGTGGCTATCGGCAATAGCCCTGAGAAAAAGGCGCTCATCTCCTGCATTCCCGTCCTAACCGACAGCGCGAGCGGAAGAAGCCTTGATATAATAAGAGTTGAAGAAATCGCGCTTATTGCAGACGAGGTGAGCCTCGCGCTTCCTTCGCTTATCCTCTCGGTAAAGGATTCCGATGCCGCGTAAACGGCGGCTATTCCCACGAGCATCGCGAAAAACGATACAGCGCCGGGAAGCCCGTCCGAGAAAGCATCCCCGACCATCCTGAATATCTCGGCGGCGTCCGTCTCGTCTCCGACCCTCTCCGGATCAAACGCTCCGTCGGGGTGGATTTCCTCATACTCGTCAAAAAACGAATCCGCGTCGAACGCAAGCGACGGCGTGGCGAAAACCAAAAACGCGCAAAACGCAAGAAATAAGACTGTAAGAATCCTTTTCATTTTAAAAGTCCGACTCCGATTTCAATAATCTCTTTAAAATACGGCATAATTATTACCGTTATCTCAACACGCCCCGCCACGTCCACGGCTTTTGCTA
>JAZLEH010000242.1:0-5638 GCA_045615165.1 Eubacteriales bacterium
GGTATGCTCCGAGCTTATCGCTTTTCTTAAGGACAGATTCTCTGCGCTCGTTTCAGACGGTCAGAAGAGACTGTTTGAATATGATAAGACAAGAGAATCGGTGAGAAAGGCGTTTGGAGAAGAAGCGGACAAGCTCACCGAGCCAGAGATGATAATGGCGGTCGGTGCGCTTCTCGGATACATAACAGAAACACAGAAATCGGAAGTCACCTTCGTTAAGGAGATAAACGTTTATTCAAAGGGACAGTATCTCGATATTGATATTAACACGAGAAGAAATCTCGAGCTTACCGAGTCGATGCGTACGAAGGAAAAACGCGGCTCGCTTCTTTGGGTTCTTGACAAAACCGATACGGCTATGGGCGCAAGACTCCTCCGCTCGTGGATACTTAAGCCCCTCCTTAACCCTGCGTCTATTTCAAGGCGTCAGGCGGCGGTAGGAGATTTCGTTAAAAACACTATCGCTAGGTCCGAGATATCAGAGCTGTTGTCGGGTATGCTTGACCTCGAAAGACTTACGGCAAGAGCCGTTTACGGCACGGCAAATGCAAAGGATCTGAGAGCGATTTGTCAGAGTATTGAAAAACTGCCCGAAATTAAAGCCTTGATTTCAAGGCTTGGTAGTGATTCGGTTAAGGAGATTGCCGCAAACCTTGACACGCTTGAGGATGTTTGCTCGCTTCTTTCGGATGCACTCGTTGATAATCCGCCGTTTACCGTACGCGAGGGAGGAATGATTCGCGAGGGCTTTAATTCCGACGTTGATTATTACCGCTCGATCAAGACGAACGGCAGTGAAATAATGGCATCGATTGAGCAGCGCGAAAAAGATGCAACGGGAATCAAAACCCTTAAGGTTGCGTATAACAAGGTGTTCGGATACTACATTGAGGTTTCGAAATCCTTTATAAACGACGTTCCCGAAAGATATATACGCAAGCAGACCTTAACTAACTGCGAGAGATATATCACCCAAGAGCTTAAGGAGATGGAGAACACGATATTCAGCGCTGATGAGAAGCTCGTTGCGCTTGAATTTGAGATATTCTCAAGCCTCCGTCAGTTCATTTCGGATAACTGCGACAGAATAAGGCAGAGCGCCGCTCTCGTTGCAGAGCTTGACGTTTTTCGCTCGCTTGCCGATGTTGCAAGCAAGAATGGCTACGTATGCCCCGAGGTCGATTTCTCGACGGATATCTATATTAAGGACGGAAGACATCCCGTAGTTGAAAAGTTCGTTACAGATAGCTATTTCGTTCCGAATGATACGATTCTTGATACCGACCTTAACCGTATGATAATTATCACCGGTCCTAATATGGCGGGTAAATCCACCTATATGAGGCAGGTTGCTATAATCACTCTTATGGCGCAGATCGGCTCATTCGTCCCCGCAAGAGAGGCGAGAGTGGGAGTCGTTGATAAGATATTTACCCGTGTTGGAGCCTCGGACGACCTTGCGTCAGGTCAATCGACCTTTATGCTTGAAATGAATGAGGTTGCATCTATACTTAAGAATGCGACAAAGCGCTCACTCGTAATTTACGACGAGGTAGGACGCGGAACAAGCACGTTTGACGGAATGGCTATTGCCAGAGCCGTCGTTGAATACACGCACTCAAAGAAGATCGGAGCAAAGACCCTCTTTGCAACGCATTACCACGAGCTTACCGATATGGAAGTGCGATTTGACGGTATCGTTAACTATAATATCGCCGCTAAAAAACGCGGTGATTCGATCATTTTCTTAAGAAAGATCGTCAAAGGCGGAACTGACGATTCATACGGTATTGAGGTTGCAAAGCTTGCAGGAGTACCCGCTGAGGTTGTTAAGCGCGCAAAGGAGATCCTTGCTGAAATTGAAAGCGGAAGCGGTGTTTCCTTACCGAAGAGCGCGAAAAAGACGGAAGAATCACGCGGATTTGACCTTTTCACTCAGTTTGAGATGACTAAGGATTCCGAGGCGGCTGATAAGATCAGGGCGCTTGATATAAATACCGTGACGCCCATTGAGGCGATGAATTTCCTCTTTGAGCTGAAGAAAATGCTATCAGAATAAATTATGGAGGTGTCCCGATGGGAAGAATAAACGTTTTAAGCTTTGAAATAGCGAATCTTATCGCAGCCGGAGAGGTCGTTGAAAGACCCGCTTCGGTTTTGAAGGAGCTTATAGAAAATTCAATAGATTCGGGCGCTTCAGAGATCGTTGCCGAAATTAAGCGCGGCGGAGTAGCTCTTATCAGAGTGACCGATAACGGTTGCGGTATTGAAAAGGAAGATCTGCCCGTTTCGCTTAAGAGACACGCAACGAGCAAAATAAAAGAAAAAGACGATCTTAACACGATCATGACACTCGGATTCAGAGGTGAGGCGCTTGCGGCAATCTCTTCCGTTTCCGAAATGACTATAATAAGTAAAACGAAAAACGCCGAGGTTGCTACGATGCTCGTCGCAGAGGCGGGTACGGTAGTTGATATATCCGAGGTCGGTGCATCCGACGGAACGACGGTTGTCGTTGAAAACCTCTTCTACAACGTTCCTGCGAGAAGAAAGTTTTTGAAAAAGGATTCGACTGAGGCGATGAACGTTGCGGCCCTCGTTGAAAAGATCGCTCTCTCTCGCCCCGATATTTCAATCCAGCTTCTCGTTGACGGTGAGGAGAAATTCAAAACTCCCGGAAATAACGAGCTTCTTGATACCATTTACGCCGTTTTCGGCAAGGAATTTGCAAGCAAGCTTATAAAAACCGAGGGCGCGGCAAACGGAATTAAGGTTTCGGGATATATCGGCAGAAGCGATAACGTAAAGAAAAACAGAAATTTACAGAACGTTTTTATTAACGGAAGATACGTTAAGAGCCTTACCGCGATGGCAGCGATAGAGAAGGCTTTTACATCTTATATTGCGCCCGAATGCTTCCCGACTTGCGTTCTGTTCCTTGAGATGAATCCCGGGGTAGTTGACGTTAACGTTCATCCTGCGAAGCTTGAGGTTAAATTCTCGGATGAGAGAATCGTTTTTGAGACGGTATATTATACCGTTAAGAACGCTATTGAAGAGCATGAATACAGACCCGAGCTTACACTCGGAGCAAAGAAATCTAACGATAGAAATGCGCTCGGTGCATTCGTTCCCATCGGACAGGATACGAAGGGCGAGCAGATATCGATAAGACCTAAGATCGATATTTCATCATCTGCGAATGAATATAAGAGCTCGTATAGCGCGCCGAGATATACCGAGTTAAGTAAAAACGAAAAAGCTTATACAAGGTCGAGCGATGCTCCGATAACCTTTGCAAGCGGAGCAGGGAAAAGCTCGTTCAAGCCGACGGAATCAACCGCGGCAATGACACCTAAGGATTCAATAGAGCTTCTTGAAAGATACAGAAGCGCTACGGCAGATAAAAAAAGCGCGGATATAGCAGAGATAAAGCAGGAAATACCTGTAACCGTTACCGAACCCGAGCCTGCGCTTCCCGAATATAAGATCGTCGGCGAGGCATTTGATTGCTACGTTATGGTGGAGATCGGTGCAGAGCTTCTCGTTATTGATAAGCACGCGGCGCACGAGCGAGTAATTTTTGAGGATCTTAAGAAGAATAGAGCCGCCGACGGAAGGGTTGCGTCACAGGCACTCCTTCTTCCCGTTACGGTAATTCTCACGCCGGATGAGATATCCGCGGTCGAAGAATATAAGGCTGATTTTGAGTCGGTTGGATTTGAGTATTCTGTTAACGGAAAAGCGGCGGATATATACTCGATTCCCGACGCGATAAGCGCGCTTGATGCCGAGGGATTGTTCGTTAAAATGGCGGACGAGCTCGTTTCGGGTAAGGGTGATCCCGCGATAAACGAAAGCATCAGACGAGAGAAGGCTTTGTATCAGATAGCCTGCAAGGCGGCGATCAAGGGCGGTCGTGCATACGACCGTTCAATAATCGAATGGCTCGTTAAAAAGGTTCTTGCCATTCCCGATATAACCGTTTGCCCGCACGGCAGACCGATCGCGTACAAGCTTAAAAAATCCGAGCTTGACAGACAATTTGAAAGAATTAAGTAGGAGATACAATGGGTAAATTTACACTCTTAAAAACCGAAGGAAAGGCTCGCAGAGCGCGTTTTGAAACAGTACACGGCGTTATCGAAACTCCCGTGTTTATGAACGTAGGAACGTCGGCGGCGATCAAGGGCGGTATTTCGACCAATGATTTGAGAGAGGTTAACTGTCAGGTTGAGCTTTCAAATACATATCATTTGCATATAAGACCCGGAGACGACCTTATTCGCAAGATGGGCGGACTTCACAAGTTCTTCAACTGGGACAGACCCGTCCTTACCGATTCCGGTGGATTTCAGGTGTTCTCGCTTGCGAAGCTCCGTAAGATAAGCGAAGAGGGCGTGTCGTTCAATTCACATATCGACGGTAAAAGAATATTTATGGGTCCTGAGGAGTCGATGAGAATACAGTCAAACCTCGGCTCGACTATCGCGATGGCGTTTGATGAGTGCGTTGAAAATCCTGCTCCTTATCAGTACGTAAAGGCTTCTCATGAGAGGACGATAAGATGGCTTATCAGATGCCGTGAGGAGATGGATAGACTCAATGCCGCAGAGGGAACGGTTAATCCCAATCAGATGCTATTCGGAATCAATCAGGGGGGCACTTACGACGACCTCCGCATAGAGAATATGAAGGCGATCTCGAAGATCGAGTGCGACGGCTATGCAATCGGCGGACTTGCAGTTGGAGAAGAAACCGACGTTATGTATCACATTATTGATACCGTTGAACCCTATATGCCGGTTGATAAGCCTAGATATCTTATGGGTGTCGGTACTCCGCAGAATATAGTTGAGGCGGTATACAGAGGCGTAGACTTCTTTGACTGCGTTATGCCCAGCAGAAACGCGCGCCACGGCAACCTTTTCACATGGAAGGGAAAGATCAACCTTCTTAATGAGAAATATATAGACGATCCCAAGCCTATCGCAGAGGAATGCGGATGCCCTGCGTGCAAGCATTATTCAAGATCCTATATAAGACACCTCTTCAAAGCGAAGGAAGCGCTCGGAATGAGACTTGCGGTTTTGCATAACCTCTATTTCTATAACGAGCTTATGCAGAAAATAAGAGACGCGCTTGACGAGGGACGCTACGAGGAATTCTATCAGACATATAAGGATTCTCTTGCAGAGCGCAGAAAAGATTAAATAAAAAACTCGTGAGGAGCGATCTTGCATCGCCTCACGAGCTTTTTTTATTTTTCTTCAAGATTAACGGCGTGACCGTCGCAATGACCGTTGAACATATTGGTCATATCGGCGAAATATTCGCCTGAGTCGTTAAGTCTGAATCCTATCGCTTTTATGAGCCTTTCCTCTGCGGCGTCAGGTGACGCTAAGCAGGCGTGGTTGCCGCACATATCGATGAAATTCATCGTCGCCCTTCCGAGGATGAACATCGCTTCAAAATCTACGTATCCGATCCTCGGGCGGAGGGATTTTATGTAGCCGATCTCTCCGGAAATATCAAACTGAGACATTCCCATAAGGTCGCCCGTGTCCTGATCTATCATAGAATATGCAAAAAGCTCGGGGGCAAACTCTGCGCCGCAGGCTTCTGCGTATTCCTTTTG
>JAZLEH010000243.1:0-9942 GCA_045615165.1 Eubacteriales bacterium
TTGAATGCGATCAGGAAAGAAGCCAACTTCAGAACAAAGAAAAGGCTTTAAAGATTCTTTACTCAAAGCTTTATGATATGAAGCAAAGAGAGCAGGATGAAATGATCGCTTCAACAAGAAAAAATCAGGTCGGAAGCGGTGACAGAAGCGAAAAGATAAGAACCTATAATTTCCCTCAGTCCAGAATTACCGATCACAGAATTAATAAGACCTTGTTCTCGCTCGGTTCATTCCTTGACGGCGATATAGACGATCTCATAACAGATCTTATCGCTCAGGATGCCGCAGAGCGTCTTAAGGGTGAGGCAGGTGAGGCGTGATGGAAACCAAGGTGTTGAAGGTTGATCCTGCAGATAGAGATTATTTTGAAAAAATTTCTTTGGCGGCTGAGATCATAAAAGCCGGTGGACTCGTAATCTTTCCGACCGAAACGGTTTACGGACTCGGCGCAGATGCAACGAGCTCAGAGGCAGCAAAAAAGATATACGCCGCAAAGGGAAGACCGTCGGATAATCCCTTGATTATTCATGTTTCTACCCCTGAAGAAGCAGAAAAATACACCTATACGAATGAGGTTTATTATAAGCTTGCCGCAAAATTTATGCCGGGACCTTTGACTGTTGTTTTGCCGTCAAAGGACTCAATTCCGAAGGAAACAAGAGCGTCGTTGCCCACCGTTGCAGTAAGATGTCCGGAATGCAGGATCGCAAGAGATCTTATTTCATCGTCGGGCGTTCCGATTGCCGCTCCGTCTGCTAATTTATCCGGCTCACCGTCGCCGACGACTGCAAAGCACGTTATTGACGATATGCTTGGAAGAGTTGATATGATAATCGACGGAGGTGACTCGGATTTCGGTCTTGAATCAACTATAGTAAAGATTGAGGATGACTCATCACTTACTTTGCTAAGACCCGGAAAAATCACGGTCGACGATCTTCTTTCGGTCGTTGATACAGTTGCAATAGCGGATGCGGTAATGTCGAAGCTCGCCGAAGGTGAAAAGGTGCTTTCTCCCGGAATGAAGTATCGCCATTACGCACCCAAAGCGCCCCTTTTGCTGGTTGATGAAATGGCAGACGAATTCTTCGATTTCGTTAAAAATGAAAATTACGGAAAGATCGCGGTTATTACATATACAGAAGATGCAGATCGGGTAAAAAAAGTTCTTCCCAAGGCTGATTTGTTTGTTATCGGAAGCAAGGCGGACGAGCTTTCGCAAGCGCATAATCTATTCTCGGTTTTGAGAGAGACCGATAACGACAGTTATGATATGATCTTTGCGCCGCTTCCGTCCACGGATGGAATAGGTCTTGCTCTTTATAACAGAATGATAAGAGCCGCCGCGCATAAAATTTTGAAATTCAAAAAGTGACAAGGATTGGTTGATTAAATGGCTAAAAAGAAAAAGCAGGAAATCGCAGACATTATGGAAAATGAGTCAGTTGCTACCGAACAGCCTATAACTGAAACTCTTGAGAAAAACTATATGCCTTACGCGATGAGCGTAATCGTTTCCAGAGCTATTCCCGAAATCGACGGCTTCAAGCCCTCGCACAGAAAGCTTCTTTATACTATGTATAAAATGGGGCTTCTTAAGGGGCAGAGAAGCAAGAGCGCAAATATAGTTGGTCAGACGATGCAGCTTAACCCTCACGGTGACGCGTCCATATACGAGACGATGGTCAGATTAACGAGAGGGCACGAAGCGCTCCTTCACCCCTTTATCGATTCGAAGGGAACCTTCGGTAAGCATTATTCGAGAGATATGGCGTACGCGGCTTCTCGTTATACCGAGGCAAAGCTTGATCCGTTCTGCGAGGTGCTTTTCTCCGGAATTGATAAGGACGCCGTAGATTTCATGCCTAACTACGATAATACCAGAGAAGAGCCGGTATTACTTCCGACGACCTTCCCGAACATTCTCGTTTCGCCCAACCTCGGTATCGCGGTCGGTATGGCGTGCTCTATATGCTCGTTCAACCTTTCGGAAATATGCGACGGAACGATAGCGCTTCTTAAAAATCCCAATACATCTACCGATCGTATTCTCGATATAATAAAAGCGCCCGATTTCTCGGGCGGCGCTGAGATCATATATGACAGAGAGCAGATGCGCAAGATTTACGAGACGGGCGTGGGAAGCTTCAAGATGCGCTCAAAGTATGAATACGTCAAAAAGGATAACTGCATTGATATCCTTGAGATACCTTATGCGTCCTGCATTGAGACTATCAAAAAGAAGACGGAGGATATGATCAAGGGCGGAAAGCTTCGCGAGGTTTCGGATATACGCGACGCAATCGACTTTGACGGCTTCAAGATCACGATCGATCTTAAAAAGGATGCAAATCCCGAGCTCGTTATGCAGAAGCTCTTTGCTACTACCGAGCTTGAAAACAATTTCGACTGCAACTTCAATATTCTCGTTCAGGGAACGCCGATGCAGCTTGGCGTTAAGGATATTCTTCTTGAATGGATCAAGTTCCGCGTTGAGTGCGTAAGACGAGAATTCAACTTTGACCTTGGCAAAAAGGAGCATAAGCTCGACCTTTTACGCGGTCTTGCGGCAATCCTTCTCGATATTGACGAGGCAATCAGAATCATTCGTAACACTGAAAAGGAAGCAGACGTTGTTCCTAACCTTGCGGCGGCATTCCACCTTAATACCGCGCAGGCTGAATACGTCGCGGAGATAAAGCTTCGCAACATCAACCGCGAGTATATCCTTAACAGAGTTGCAGAGATCAAGGAGCTTGAAAAGGATATCGCAGAGATCAAATCGATCCTCAGAGATGAAATCAAGCTTAAACAGACTATTATTGCACATCTTCAGAAGATAAAGAAGGTCTACGGTCAGCCGAGAAAGACGACCCTCGTTGAAAAGACCGACGTCGTAGCAAAGCCGAAGGAGGATATCTTCTTTGAGAATTATAATTGCCGTCTCGTATTTACGAAGGGCGGCTACTTCAAGAAGCTTTCCGTTCAGGCGGCAAGAGCGGCAGAGGAGCATAAGCTTAAGGAAGGCGACTTCATAATTTACGAAGAGGATACCGATAATAAGGGTGACGTCATATTCTTCACCGATAAGGGTCAGATATACAGAGCAAAGGTTTCTGATTTTGATCTTTGCAAGGCTTCAAGTATGGGTGATTACATACCTATGAAGCTTCAGATGGAGGATGGTGAAAAGGTTGTCGGATGCAAGATGATAACCGATATAAATCCCGAGCATCACGTCGTTTATATCTTCGAAAACGGTAAGGGCGTTCGTCTCTCAATGGGCGTATACGACGCTAAGTCAAAAAGACGCAAGATTTCCGGCGCGTTCTCAGTTGATTCGCCCATAGCAGGCGTTATTTACGAGGAGGGTAAGCCGAAGCCGATATTCATCAGAAGCGATGGAGAGAAGGGAATGCTCATCAAGTCGGATCTTGTTCCGCTTAAATCGACTAGAACCGCGGCAGGAACGCAGATTATGCAGTTCCCGAGAAACAAAGGAAAGATCGAGCTTGTTACCGACCGAATTGAGGAGGTCGGTGAGGACGCAAAGAAATGCGTTAAGCTCAAGGTTCCTTCGATGGGTGTAGCGCTTTCTCAATTAACCTTTAAATTCTAAACAAAAAAAGCGGCAGAAATGCCGCTTTTTCTTTAATTCAAGGTTTCAAATTTGTAGCCAACGCCCCAAACGGTCTTAAGAACCCACTTGTCAGAGACACCTTCAAGCTTTTCACGAAGGCGCTTAACGTGTACGTCAACCGTTCTTGAGTCACCGAGGTAATCAAATCCCCAAACCTTATCAAGAAGCTGGTCTCTCGTAAATACTCTGTTGCAGTTTGATGCGAGGAAATAGAGAAGCTCGAGCTCCTTTGGGGGAATGTCGATTGCTTTGCCGTTGAGCTTAAGCTCGTATTTCTGGAGGCTGATCTCGATGTTTTCAAACTTTACTATCTCGTCGTCGCTTGTTTTTGAATGTGCGTTATAGCGTCTGAGGACCGCTTTAATTCTTGCAGAAAGCTCCTTCATATCAAATGGCTTAACGATGAAATCATCAGCTCCGAGCTCAAGACCGAGGACCTTGTCAAATACCTCGCCCTTTGCGGTGATCATTATAACGGGCTTGGGGGACATCTCGCGGATTTCGCGGCATACCTGCCAGCCGTCCTTTTTGGGCATCATAATATCAAGCAAAACGAGATCGGGGTCGTACATTTTAAAAGCCTGCACACCTTCAACACCGTCGTTTGCAGTCCTAATCTTGTAGCCTTCGTTTTCAAAATATAGCTTAAGCATATCACATATATTGGGGTCATCATCTACTATTAAAAGCTTCGTTTCCATTGTATTTCTCCTTTTTAAATATTAACATTGTTAAAAAATATGTAATCTTAACAATTAAATTATAACGTAAATTAATAAACAAGTCAAGAACAAAATGTTAAATTTATTAAATTAATCATAGTTTGACTGTTTTTTTGCAAAAAAATACGGATTAAAAAACAAAAAGAGCGCATTGACACTCTTTTATTGTAATAATTTCAATTCAATCTATTGAAAAAAAATAATATATATGATATAATAATTTAGATTTAAAAAGTATGTACTTCTAAGGAGATCAAATAAATGAAACTTGGTATCGTTGGACTTCCCAACGTTGGAAAAAGCACGCTTTTCAACGCACTCACAAATGCAGGAGCAGAATCTGCAAACTATCCTTTCTGCACGATCGATCCTAACGTAGGTGTGGTTGCAGTTCCCGATAAGCGCCTTGATAAGCTTGCAGAGATGTATAAACCCGAAAAGTTTACTCCTGCCGTTATTGAGTTTGTTGACATTGCGGGCCTTGTTCGCGGTGCATCAAAGGGCGAGGGACTCGGAAACAAATTCCTTGCAAACATTCGTGAGGTTGATGCGGTTGTTCATGTTGTCAGATGCTTTGAAAACAACGATATAATTCACGTTGAGGGTAATATTGATCCTCTTCGTGACGTTGAAACTATAGATATTGAGCTTATTTTGTCCGACCTTGAGATAGTTGAAAGAGCTATCGAAAGAACGACGAAGGCGGCAAAGAGTGATAAAAAGCTTCTTGAAAAGCTTGCAGTTCTTGAAAAGGTCAAGGTATGCCTTGAGGAAGGAAAGTGCGCGCGTTCGCTCGGTCTTGATGCAGAGGAAATTGCATTCATCGAGGAATCAAGACTTTTGACGCTTAAACCTATTATTTACGTTGCAAATATATCCGAGGATGAGGTTTCGGGTGATTATGAATCAAATGCGGGCTACGTTAAGCTTCGCGATCACGCCGCATCTGAGGGAAGCGAGATAATCGCCGTAAGTGCGCAGATCGAGGCAGAGCTCGCAGAGCTTGAGGGAGAGGAAAAGCTCAGCTTCCTTTCCGACCTTGGAATTGAGGAGTCTGGTCTTGACAAGCTTATCAAATCCGGATACTCGCTTCTTGGTCTTATAAGCTTCCTTACCGCAGGTCCGAAGGAGGTTCGCGCCTGGACGATTAAGAAGGGAACTAAAGCGCCCGGAGCGGCAGGTAAGATACACACCGATTTTGAGCGCGGATTTATTCGCGCTGAGGTAGTTGCATTCGACGATCTCGTTCGCGAAGGCGACAGAAACAAGGTTAAGGAAAAGGGATTGCTCCGTAGCGAAGGCAAGGAGTACGTTATGAAGGATGGAGATGTCGTTGAATTCCTCTTCAACGTATAATCTCAACCCTCTCCGGTGAGAAATACGACTCCTTTTCTTCGTAATATTCGAAGACATCTTCGCTGAATATCAGCTTTTCGCTTGAGAATACGATCTTTTCTACGTTTTCAAGCTCGAAATTAAACGCAAAATTATAATTTTTGCTTTCATGGCGTCCGATTATCACTGAGTCACTGTTACTCATGATTTCGTACGCCATACTTTTTGTTTCATACTTGAGCATATCTATGCCGAGATAAGTATGAAACTCATTATTATAAAGCACGGTGAACATATTTTTCTTCGACGAGCCGAGTTTATAGGAATAAAGAGGGATAAGAGACATATCTCCGACGCTTATAACATCCTCGTTTTCGTAAATCGTAAGCTTTATATCGGAGGCTCTTGTAATTGAATCAACCTGGAAGAAAATCGTCTCCTCATCCTTATTCTGCGGCGCTGGAATATAGATCTCTTCGATTAGGATGTTATTTATAAGTATAGGTAAAGAATCATCAAGATAATAAGAGTAATTCGTTAAAACGTACTTACTGATATAAGTAATATTATTGTCAGCTAGTGTCGCGTAAGCCGCGTACGAGCTTTTTTCTTTATAATTTGCTATATCAACAAAGCATATTTCATCGCTATCGGTTATAAGCACCTGATCGTTTGTCGTTGAGAAATAAGTCATTTTCGTCGCGGAGGTTACCGAATAGGTTTTTATTGAGGAAATTGCAAGAATAGAGACGAGTGAAACAGCTAGCGCCGACATAAAAATCTTTTTATGCTTGATTTTAAATATAAGAAAGGCGAAAAATCCGATCGAGAAAATAAGCGAAAGAATTATCACAGAGATAAAGTTTGTTGAAACGTAGCTCCATTTCATATCAGACGCATGATCGACTATATTAAAAAATATGCGACCGATAGGCGTGAATACGTATCTTACGGGAATTATAGAGCCGAATAAGAGGAGGAATAGTCCGATGTAGATATAAAGCTCAACGAGAGGTGAAAGAGCAAGCGTCATGATCGGCGCAAGAAGCGATGTTGCGTCAAAATTAACGGTCGTTATGGAGAACGTCGCCGCAATCGCAAAGAATGATGCCATGATCGATGAAATAACCCATTTGAAGAATGAGGGTTTTGAGTATTTTTTACTTTGATACTCCGAAAGAACGACGATGCCAAGCGTTGCAAACGCCGAAAGCCATAACGAATTATCAAATATGGCATAGGGAGTTACGATCGTTATAAGCGTTACCGCGCAAAGCAGAGAGGTCATCGAATCCTTCGTGCGGGACAAGAGATACAAAATCGACGAAACGATAAGCATAACGCCCGCTCGAACGACCGACACTGAAAATCCTGTAACGGTCATATAAAGAATAGTAAACAATATAGTTAACGCAGTTGAAGACTTTTTGCCGAGCCCAAGGAAAATAAGGAGCTTTGAAATACCTATCGCTAAAATTGCAAGATGCATTCCGCTCAGTGCGAGCATGTGAGATATTCCGCATCGTGTAAAATCGAGCCTCGTTCCAAGCGGAAGATAATCGCGCTCACCCATAAGAAGAGCGCAGAGAAGTCCGCCCTCCTCGGTTTCAGAATCCATAATAATCTTACTGCAAATAGTGCTTCTAAATCTGTTTATTTTATAAGCCGGCGTATAATCACCAACGTCAGTCATTTCAAAGCTTGTAACGTCGTTTACAACGCCTGAAAATCCCTTGGAGGTGAAATAGCTAACCGAGTCGAAATCGCCGGACGTAGTGAAATTTTCGATAACACCGACGATCTTTACCTCAGAGCCGATTGAAAATCCGTAATATTCGCTTTTGTCAACGTAAACTATAAGATCGTATCGCGAAAACGCGGTATCGTTTACGTCGGTTGTTCTTAGATATATCTTCGTTTGATAGGATGAGGTGTCGAATTCTTCGATTATACCGTTTATAGTGACCTTTTCTTCGTCGTAACGGTCGTAAGCCTTAAACCAAAGGTCAAAATAAACGAATGAAAAGATAACCGCCACAAGCGAAAATACAGCCGCAAGACGCGTAAGCTTAACCTTTGATGATCCGTTGCACGGTCTTGCAAACGAGCCGACGCCTACGCAGAGAATTATTGCAACGACGGCTATTCTTGCGTATAAGTTTTCATTAAAAGAAAAAATGACAAAAGCCGCCAGAGAAATACAAAGTATTAAGCTTAGCGGTCTTTTGTCAAAAATATTCATAGTTATTCTTGCCTATCTATAAAATCAGAGCTTTGGGGGATAACGAACTTAAATGCGTTGCTGACAACGGAAATATCAATAGATTTTGCACCCTTGATCTCTCCGTCAATGCATATCGGAGTCGGCTTTTCAAACTCCATTTTGAAATGAGAGGCTCGCTTTAAATCAAAATGCTCACGCGCATTCTCATTATTAACGTAAGTTCCGTCCTTATATGACTTAACGAGCTTAATAAAGGTGAATCTTGAAACCTTCTTTATCGAGCAGATATCAATCGTTCCGTCATTGGTGCACGCAAGAGGGAGCGAGCGATATCCACCGCCGCAGAATTTGCCGTTACCGATAGCGGTTAATGTATAAACGTCATCCCATACCTCACCGTCATCAAAGATGAGACGCATTTTCGTGCCGAATTTTCTGAAGAATACCTTGATAATTCCAAGCGTGTAGGAAAATCCGGGGGAGAAGAGCTTGATTTTCTTAAACCTTGCGGCTTCCTTTACAACGGCGCAGTCAAAACCGATATTGATCATATTAACGGAATATGCATCATTACATTTGATAAGATCGAGTGAAACGACCTTGCCGTCAAGCTGCTCGTCGATGCTTAAGAAAAGCTCCTTATTTGTGAAGTTACGAACGAAATCATTTCCCGATCCGTAGGGGATAACACCGAATTCAACGTTCGGATTCGAGGGGGCGCTATTAACGATCTCGCTGAGAGTTCCGTCTCCACCAACGCAAATAAAGCGCTGAGGCTCGTTTGAAATACGAACCATGGAGCAAACGTACTCGGTAGCGTCTCCGGGACAGGTGGTATAATAAATATGATAACTCAGCTGTCTTTTACGGCAGGCAACCTTGATGATTTCTTCAAGATTTTTTTGCTTTCTCGGACGACCTGATTTAGGGTTAAGTATAAAATGGTAGATCATAAAATCTTCCTCTGAAATAAGCTTATAACTTATTATAACAAATGTTCAACATTTTGTCAATATATGTCTTAAAAGACGGTTAACAAATGTTTACTTTCTTTTTATAGGCGCGGATCTTATAAGATCGTAATAGGCTTTTGCGGCTTGCTCAGTTTTGTTATTGCCGAACTGATAGTATTTCCTTCCGACAAGATCCTTAGGGAGATAATCCTGCTTTACGTAGTTGTTTTCAAAGTCGTGGGGGTATACGTAACCTGCGAATGCAGGGCTTTGAAGGTGAGTCGGGATAGTCGTTCCGAGTCCCTTTTCCATATCAGCAAGCGCCGCGTGATATGCCGAGTACGTGGAATTCGATTTCGGCGAAGTTGCGAGAATGCAAGCGGCATTAGCAAGCGGAATAGCCGCCTCAGGCAATCCGACCGCCTTTGCGCTTTCAACGCAGGCGTGAGTTATGACAGGGGCAAGAGGGTACGCCGCACCGATATCCTCGCTCGCTATAACGAGCAATCTTCGACACGCGGAGAGCATATCGCCGGATGCAAGAATTTTAGCTAAATAGAATACCGCCGCATCAGGGTCAGAGCCTCTGATAGATTTTTGAAGACAGGAGAGAAGATCGTAATGCACGTCACCGTTTCTGTCAAAGTGGCCGACAACGGAGGGGAGAAGCATTTTAACCGAATCCTCGGTTATCTCCTTGTCAGAAACGTAAAATGCATTCTCAACGATTCCAATGCTCATACGCACGTCGCCGCCCGTTGCAAGCGCAATTGCGCGAAGTATATCGTCTTCAACGTTCTTATTATCCGAAAAATCCTCGTTAAGAAGCTTAACGGCTCTTTTCAGGGCGGGAACGCAATCATCTGCGGTCACGGATTTGAATTCAAATACGGATGAGCGAGAAAGAAGGGCGTTATATACGTAGTAATAGGGGTTTTCGGTAGTGGATGCGATGAGAGTTATCTTACCGTTTTCCATGAACTCAAGCAACGACTGCTGCTGCTTTTTATTAAAATATTGAATTTCATCAAGATAAAGAAGCGTGCCGTTGTCGCTGAACATATTATC
>JAZLEH010000244.1:0-5713 GCA_045615165.1 Eubacteriales bacterium
GAGCCTTCCCGCAGTATGCGGACGCGTCTGCCCTCAGGAAACTCAGTGCGAGGCAAGATGTGTCAGAGGTATCAAGGGTGAGCCCGTCGGTATCGGCAGACTCGAGCGCTTCGTTGCGGATTTCCACAACGCGCACAGTACCACTCCCCCCGTCACTAGAGAGAAGAACGGCAAGAGAGTTGCGATAGTCGGCTCAGGCCCTTCGGGACTTACCTGTGCCGGTGACCTTGCAAAGAGTGGCTATGACGTTACCGTTTTCGAGGCTCTTCACACCGCAGGCGGTGTTCTCGTTTACGGAATTCCCGAGTTCCGTCTTCCCAAATCCATAGTTAAGAAAGAGGTTGATAACCTCAAGGCTATGGGCGTCGAGTTTATGACCAACGTTATTATAGGTAAGACTCTCACGGTTGACGAGCTTTTTGAGATGGGCTACGAGGCAGTGTTTATCGGCTCGGGCGCAGGACTTCCGAGCTTTATGGGAATCCCCGGCGAATCCTATAAGGGCGTTTATTCCGCAAACGAGTTCTTGACGAGAAGCAACCTTATGAAGGCTTATAAGGAAAACCCCGATACCCCCATAATGAAGGGCGGCAGGGTTGCCGTGGTCGGCGGCGGTAACGTCGCTATGGATGCCGCAAGAACCGCGCTTCGTCTCGGAGCGGAAAAGGTGTATATCGTATACCGCCGCTCTATGGAAGAGCTCCCCGCAAGGCGCGAGGAGGTTGAACATGCCGAGGAGGAGGGAATCGAGTTCAAGCTTCTCAACAATCCCGTTGAAATACTCGGATTCGAAAATCCCGACGATAAGAGAGACCCCCGCAACGGCTTCGTTACGGGCATCAAGTGCGTGAGAATGGAGCTTGGCGAGCCCGATGAAAAGGGCAGACGCCGTCCCATTGAGGTTGCGGGAAGCGAGTTCGTTCTCGACGTTGACACCGTAATTATGTCTATCGGAACTTCTCCGAACCCCCTTATCAAATCAACTACCGCAGGGCTTGAGGTTAACAAGCGCGGCGGAATAATAGTTGAGGAATCAACGGGAAAAACGAGCAAAGAGGGCGTTTACGCAGGCGGCGACGCAGTAACCGGCGCGGCTACCGTTATTTCGGCTATGGGCGCGGGTAAGACTGCCGCAAAGGCGATCCACGAATATCTTTCGAACAAATAAAAAGCAAAAGAGAAAACGGCTTGAATTTCAAGCCGTTTTTTGCGTTATTTCAGAGTCAGCCAAGTGTTCGCATCTCCGCCGAGAAGCGTCCACAGAAGCGTGAACATAATCGGTATCGTAATTACGCAAAGCGTGTGTGAGATCATCGCCATAGACGCGCCCTCCTCGGGGTCGCCGTTATACGCCTCGGGGAAGATTATCGTGTTAAGTCCGAGCGGAGCGCCGAGCGCGAAGAAGAGAAGGAGTATCGCGGTGTTGTCAACCGATGCGTCTGCGATAAGGTTGAAAAGCTCCTTAAGACCGAAGAGCGATGCGAGAATAAACGCGGGGAGAACGGTGAGACGGAGTGCCGTCGCCGCGTATACCTTCGGCTTCTTGAACATTCTGCCCAAGTCGTACTTTGCAACCGTAATACCCGCAACGAGCATTGCGGACGGACCCATACAAGCCTTGAGCGAATCGAGCGTGCCGATTATAAAGTCGGGGATGACGGTGTCGTACGCCGTGGTATTTGCCGCAACGTCAGGCACTATCCAACCGCAGATAAGACCGACGATCATACCGAGGAACATTGAGACGAGCGGGGGATTGAGAAGCTTTTTGAATATACTCTTCTGATTTTCACCGCTCGGCACGAGAACGCTTATACCCCATGTGTATATTGCGATACTGATAGGCAGGCAGGCGAGCTTGTAGTAGGAGAGCGCCTCGCTTCCAAAGATCGAATCAACGAGGGGATCGCCCATATATCCGCTGTTTGCGAACGCAAGTGCGTATTGATATATGCCTCTGTTATAGCACTTTTCCTTTATGAAAATGAACGAGAGAAGTATCGCTATCGTGATCGAGAAGGAGAGACCGACGGTCGAAATAACGATATTCGTCGCGTGGCTCTTCAGCGTGCTTGTGGTAAAGTATCTCGCCATCGATGAGAAGCAAAGGGCGGGATAGAATACGCAGGCAATAAGCTTTGAGAGGGATTTTCCCGCATTGTCGGGAAGAATTTTAGCCTTTTTCAGAAAGAATCCGATAACGATGCAGGAAAAGAGCGTCAGCATCGGATCGATCGTTGCAAGTAACGTTGAAATCATAGTTTTATCTTCTGTTAAAAATTTTTGTTTTTCTGAGTGAGAAATAGAGAAGCGTGCCGAGAACGCCTGCCGAAAGGATCTCTCCCGCGCCGACGGTCAGCATAAAGAAGAAATACCCTCCCTCGATCCCGTAGGCATACTTTAAAACGAACGGAACTATTATTGCGTTAGAAAGTATGGTCGGAACGGTTGCGAGCCATATAAGGCGTTTTTGAAGCCTTCTCGCGAGTCTTGCGCCGATAGCGCCGATGAGAGTTGCAAGAGTTCCGAAAATTACGTCCCATATCACCGCTCCCGTAAGGAGGTTTGCAATAAGGCATCCGACGGTAAGTCCGATGATCGCCTCGGGTAAAAATACGGGAAGGATCGTGAGCGCCTCCGACAGTCTTAGCTGTATAACTCCGCTTGAAAGTCCGAAAAGCGAGGAAACGTAGGTAAGTGCGACGTAAAGAGCGGCAATGCACGCGCCCCTGGTCAGATAAAGGGTTGAATTTCTTTTCATTTTTTACTCCGTAGTTTTGTTTTAGGTGAGGATGGTTCCGAACTCACCGAGAGATATTTTAGCACAAATAAATAAAAAAGGCAATAGCTTTTCGTTATTTGCAGAATTTTCTTCTCTTACCATGATCCAGTTATATCAAAATTCGCCCGAACGTAGTATAATGAACCCTAGGGGGTGATATTATGGATTTTCTCGTCGTCAGCGATTCAAAGCTCAAAATAATGATGAGCCGCGAGGATATGTCGGCATACGATATAGACGGAGAGGATATAGATTACGACGATCCGAAGACCCGTCGAACATTCTGGAAAATACTTGACGCCGCGAGGGAGCGGTGCGGCTTTGAGGTAAGCGGAGACAAGGTGCTTATACAGTTTTATCCCTCAAAGGACGGGAGCGAGATATTCGTGACGAAGCTCGGCGTGATCTCCGCAGGTGCGGAGCGCACTATTTCAAAGTCCGGAAAGGTCGCGATGCTTGAGGCACAGCTCGCCATATATAAATTCGACTCGCTTTCGGCGGCGAGCGAGGCGGCGCGGATAATAAGCAGAGACGGAGGAGCGCATTTTCCGCGCGCGTTCTGTGACGAGCGGGGCGCGTATTACATAATTACCGAGGAGCGCGTCACCAAAAAGAAAAAGGAGATCTCCGAGGTTGCCGAATTCGGCGTAGCCGTTCCCGAAAATCTCGCCGCGTATATTACCGAGCATTCCGATGAGATAAGCTTTGAGCTTCTTTGTAGATTATAATTAAAAAGCGGAGTCGCACGACTCCGCCTTTTTCTTACTGCTTATTCTCGATCTCGGTCATCATATCAACGCGGATCTTGTGTCTGCCGCCCTCGAATTCGTTTTCAAGGAAGGAGTCGACGATATCCTCCGCAAGGCAAGGACCGATAACTCTTGCGCCCATGCAAAGAAGGTTTGCGTCGTTGTGTCTTCTCGTCATCTTCGCGGAGAAGGTGTCGGAGCAAAGAGCCGCTCTGATTCCGTTATACTTGTTTGCGCACATAGACATTCCGATTCCCGTGCCGCAGATAAGGATTCCGTATGCGCCGCCGTTGCTTTCAAGAACCTTTTCGCATACCGCAGATGCGAAGATGGGGTAGTGGCAGGATGCCTCGGAATCGGTTCCGCAATCGTTTACGGTGTATCCGAGATCCTCAAGGTGCTTTTTGATATACTCCTTAAGAGTGTAACCTGCGCTGTCAGCGCCGATAAAGATTATTTTCTTTTCCATTTCGTTTATGCCTTCTTTTCGTTTAGTTTTTTGATATTTTTTCAAGACGCTCTCTCTCCGCCTGCGGCAGTCTTAAGTAGGTTGCCGTAAGCTCAAGATCGGTCGTGTATTCGCCGTTAAGATACTTTCTGTATGCGACCTTAGCGCAGGAATACGAGCTTTCGCAAATTAAAAGCTCGGGGGTGCTTTCGCACTTGATTCCCGCCTTTTCAAGCCCTGCCTTCGCGACTCTGTAGCCGTCGCCCGAAAGGTAAATTTTCTCACCCTCGTATACCTTAAGCTTTTCGGCAAGGTCAACGATCGAAATTGCCTCGTCCTCGGTGAGCCTTTCGCGGCTCTCGCCGTCGGAGCGGAATAAGGCGGTATAGACCTGTCCGCGTCTTGCATCCATCGCGGGGACGAGTATTCCTGCAAGGGGAGTGATATTCTCCGCAAGGGATTCAAGAGTCGATACGGGGATGCAGGGAAGATCTCTTCCGAACGCGATTCCCTTGACGAGCGCCGCGCCGATGCGCACACCCGTAAACGAGCCGGGGCCCGTCGTAACCGCAAGGGCTTCTATATCGGAAAAGGTGAGTCTTAAAGATTTCAAAAGATTTTTAGCCATCGGCAGAAGAAGCTCGCTCTGCGTAAGTCCGTTATCGATCGTGTAGTGACCGAGAAGACGGTCGTCCTCCGTAACGGCGACGCTTGCCGCTCCCGCGGTGCTGTCAAAAGCTAATATTTTCATATTCTGACCCCATGTCAATCGTGATATTTCTTTCGCTTTCACCCGATGCCGCACGCTCGATCGTAACGGTTATTGCGCCGTCGGGTATAAACTCCTCGATATTCTCCGACCACTCGACGATCGAGTATGCGCTTGCTCTTACGTAATCGTCGTAGCCTATTGAGTAAAGGTCGTCCTCCGACTCAATTCTATACATATCGAAGTGGTATACGGTTTTCTTTCCGCGGTATTCGTTGACCACGGTGTATGTCGGGCTTTTTACACCGCGTATACCGAAATGCGCCGCGAATCCGCGCACGAAGGCTGTCTTGCCGACGCCCATCTCACCTCTGAGGGCTATAAATGCGCTTTGGGTGCCTGCCGTGTCAATTTTTTCTGCAAGAAGTCTGCCGATATTCTCGGTCTCTTCTGCGCCGTTTGTGTGAAATAACATTGTGTTTTGCAAACCTTTGTTTACTTAATTTCGCTTAGATACGAGTCTTTTTTATCTCCGAGAACGAAGTCGAGGATCGCGTCGTATCTCTCGCGGCGGCGCGCAAGCTCCGTCTCCTTTACGCCCTCGTTCTTTATTGCCGCGATGAGCGTATTCTTCGGAGTATTCTCGGGGTCGGTAAGCTCAAGCGCCGATACCTTGTATCCTGCGGCGCTGATCCTTGCCGTTCTTATCGCGTCGGTTATCGCCTCGCAAAGCTTGCCCTTAAGGTGGGGATGCTCCGTGACGAATGAGAGCGATTCTGCCGAGATCTTATCGTTAAGATATTTGTGACAGCAGGGGGTGGAGAGTATTATTTTTGCGTTTAACTCTATCGCCCTGTTTATAACGATATCCGTCGCTATATCGCAGGCGTGAAGAGATATTACCATATCGGGCGTGACGCCTCTCGGAGTGTTTCTTACATCGTCATATACGAATTTCATACCGCTGTATGAAAGCTCGCTTGCAAGGGAGGCGCACCACTCTAAAGTCGGATCGTAGCCATGTC
>JAZLEH010000245.1:0-2459 GCA_045615165.1 Eubacteriales bacterium
GATTCGAAGGGGAAACGGTGGTGAATGACAGTCCGGTGGACTGTCAGAGCCGTGGAAGACCGAGCGCGTAGTTCGCGCGAGACCGAATCCTGTCATTCCGACCAATTAACCGTCTAATCGCAGATTAGGCGGTTTTTTGACAGGATTCGAAGGGGAAACGGTGGTGAATGACAGTCCGGTGGACTGTCAGAGCCGTGGAAGACCGAGCGCGTAGTTCGCGCGAGACCGAATCCTGTCATTCCGACCAATTAACCGTCTAATCACAGATTAGTCGGTTTTTGTATTTATTTAGCTCCACCACTTGAAATTATTCCTATAATAGTATATAATAATTCTGGATATATTAAAATAATCAGAAAGCGAGAAAAATATATAACCAGATGAACTTCATAATCGATAAAAACAACCACCCGATATATCTTCAGATCTATCGCCAATTACGCGAGGATATTATTAACGGAGTTTATCCATTCAACACGAAGATCCCCTCAAAAAGACTACTTGCCGACGAGCTTTCCGTCAGCACAATAACCATAGAGCATTCCTACGCCCTTCTGTGCGACGAGGGATATATTGAGTCAAGGGAGCGAAGCGGCTTTTTCGTTATATTCAGGCAGGGTGACGGATTCGCGGCGGCTGAACCAACCACCTTCAGAGCGCCCGCTCCGATCGAAAAAAGCAATTACCCCGATTTTCCCTTCAGCGTGCTTGCGAAAACGATGCGAGGAATCCTCTCAATTTACGGCGAGGCGATCCTCGAAAAAACGCCGAACAAGGGATGCGTAGAGCTGCGCGAGGCAATAAAAAGATATCTTCAGAGAAACAAGAGAATGAGCGTTGATATAGAAGAGATCGTTATCGGATCGGGCGCGGAATATCTTTACGGACTTATAATCGACCTTCTCGGGCGCGATAGGATATACGGAATTGAGCATCCGTCATACGAGCAGATAGAAAGGATCTACCGCGCCGCAGAAACGAGAATCGAGCTTCTCCCATTATCAAGCGACGGAATCGACAGCACTGCGCTCTCATCCTCTGAGGCGACGGTTCTTCACACCACACCCTATCGAAGCTTCCCTAGCGGAATTTCGGCATCGGCGACAAAGCTATACGAATACATCCGCTGGGCTGAGAAAAACGGACGGTTTATTATAGAGGACGATTTCGAATCGGAGTTCTCAATTTCAAAAAAATCGAAGGACACGCTCTTATCCCTTTCAAAATCCGAAAACGTAATATATCTTAACACCTTTTCAAAAACTATCTCTCCTGCGCTCCGTATAGGCTATATGGTTCTTCCAAAGGAGCTTGTAAAAAGCTTTGAAGAAAAGCTCGGATTCCATTCTTGCACCGTTCCGACCTTTGAGCAGCTCGTTATTGCGGAGCTTATAAACAGCGGCGATTACGAGAGGCATATAAACCGCGTCCGAAGAAAAATACGCAAATCAGCTCACACCACCGATGCTTGACATCGGATCATTAAAATGATAGAATAAATATATAAAAGACGATTCAACGGAGACGAAAATGCTTAACTCCACTATTAAATTTAAAAACAAAATCATAAACAATAGAGCGGTCTTTCAGCCTATGGAGGGATGTGACTGCCTTGAAAACGGCGCGCCAAGCGAGCTTACCGTAAATAAGTATATTGCGGCGGCAGAATCGGGCGTCGGAATCGTTTGGTTTGAGGCGTGCGCCGTCTGCCCCGAGGGAAGAACGAGCAAAAGGCAGATGTGGCTGACCGAAGAGAATCTTCCCGATTTTAAGGCGCTCGTCGCTAATATGCGAAAAATCACGAGGGAGAAATTCGGTTACGACCAGTTCCTTATTCTTCAGCTCACCCACTCGGGCAGGCAAAGCATAACTCCCATAATTGCATACCGCCATCCGCTTTATGAAAAAACGCGCCCCGTGACGGACGATAATATCGTCACCGACGAATATCTTGATGCCCTTCCCGAATTATACGCAAAGGCAGCAAAGCTCGCCGTCGAAGCAGGATTTGACGGAGTCGATGTAAAAAGCTGTCACGGTTATCTTTTCCAAGAGCTTTTGTCGGCATACGAGCGCGGCGGACGCTACGGCGGTAGCTTTGAAAACAGGATCAAGCTCTTCGTTGACGCGGTCCGCGCGGTAAAAGCCGTGATCCCAGAGGGGATCGCCCTCACATCAAGGCTCGGCGTCAGCGATATGATTCCCTACCCTTACGGATTTGCAACCGATAAGGACGGAAATATCGATCTAAGCGAGTCGGATATGCTTATTTCAAGGCTTATTTCCGAGGGTGTTGAGCTTATAAATCTCACTATCGGAAATCCGTACTATAATCCGCACATCAATCGCCCGTTCCGTAAGGGTGGCTACACACCTCCCGAATCGGCGGAATGCGGTCTTCAAAGATTCCTTGGGGTTGAGGAGCATCTCAAGGAGAAGTTCCCGAATCTTTTACTCGT
>JAZLEH010000246.1:0-4178 GCA_045615165.1 Eubacteriales bacterium
ACAGTGCCGGATGCAACTACGGTAAATCTTAATTTCGTTAAGATACCCGAATCCGAGCAGGAGCTTCTCGTAAACATAATCAAGGTGCTTGGAAGAAGTGAGCTTGGTATAACCAAGGTAATTTTGGAATAAATCAAAAAGGATAGCTCGGTCGGAGCTATCCTTTTTTTAATCTTTTATCAGAGCATTTTCGACGTGCGGTTGATCTTCTCAACGGTGAAGAAGAGGGTGTGCGTATCGTCTCCGTATCTTACAGAAGAAATTCCGTCGTCGCTTGCACCTCTCTCATAGAACATCGGCGAAGCCTCTGCTCTCGTGTATCTTACCTCAAGCGTAAAGGGGCAAGCCTTTGATATCGGCTTGATATCGCTCTTCATCGCCTTTGAAACGCCCTCGTATATATCGCGAAGAACGTCCTCCTCGTCGCGAAGCTCTGCTTCGTTTCTTGACTTTCCGTATTTTGTGGTAACGAATACAGTGTCGGGAGAGCTTTCCTTGAACTGATTAACGCAAGCCTCGTCACTCGCAACGAATATGGGAGCAATTCCGTGCGTTGCCGCTATGTAAGAGTCGATCTCAAGCTCGCCGACGGGAACACCGTCGATCTTTGCATACTGGATCGATACAGAACTGTAAGTATGCGCAAGAACGCCGCCAAACGTGCCCTCTCTTGCGTGGTATCCGAGATATATAATTCCTTTAAAGTCGTGGTCGACGCAGAAATCGAGTCTGTAAGGATATGCTTTCCAGTCGATTTTTTCAACACGGGGATCTATCTTTGAAAAATCAAGGTTGCCTCCGCCGCCGTGATTATCCCAAACGCAAACCTTGGTTGCGCCACCGTCAAAGAGCGCTTTTGTCGCCGCGTTTATCTCCTTTACCGCGTTTTCTTTTGCTACCTCGTAATCGGGTGAACCGTTAAGAGTCTGGTTCGGTAAACCTACGACTCCGCCGATACCCTCAAGGTCAACGGCTATTAAGTATTCCATAGTTGTCTCCTTATATAGTTTGTTATGTTTGTTTTTCTTCAATGCAAATAGTTATGTACTTTTTCTCACCGAAAACATCGATGCTCTTCGTCGCCCTGATCCCCTCTTGCATAAGGTTCTTTACCGCCTCGCAAATTATCTCTTCAACGCGGTGAATGGCATCCCGTGCAGAGCTTTTTACAATTTTTTCGGGCATTTTATCAAGTATTAAGCCGTCGATCAGCGCCTCCGAGGCACGAACGTTCAGCTTCATCGTCTTTATTTTGTCTATCGCAAGCCGCGTGAGCTCTTCATCCTTTATCCTAAGGAGCAGTCGCGCATGTCTCTCGGTAAGATGCGCTTCAAGTATAAGAAGCTGCATATATTCCGAAAAGTTTAAAAGCCTTATCTTGTTTGCAACGTAAGATTGGCTAACGCCCATCCTCTTTGCGATCTCGCCTTGCGTGAGCGAGCACATATTAATCATCGTGCGCAATGCACGCGCCTCATCAAACATATTCATAGCTTGTCCCTCCGTAAATAGTATAATACGGTGGGGTGCGTGAATTTTGTCAAAGGCGGTCGCCGTGAAAAATAATCAAAGCGGTTTTTTGGATATTTTCGCAAACGGACGCGGATATGCGTCGGGAGTTTTGCTTTTTTTGTCGATAATTATAAGCGGGTGAGTGAGCTCCTCAGAGCCGTTGGTCAGCTTGATATCCTCTACCTTAACACCCTTAGCGCCGAGTATTGCCATAGCCTTTTTCGAGTTTGAAAGCTCAAATTCCGCATTTTTTCCCTTCATTGCGATCATCTGACCGCCAACCTTAACGTAAGGAAGGCAAAGCTCGCAAAGTATTCTTAGCTCGGCAACGGCGCGCGCCGTTGCAAAGTCAAATTTTTCTCGGTATTCCGGCTTAACAGCTCCGTCCTCGGCTCTCATTGCAATCGCCTTAACGTTGGTAAGTCCGAGGAGCTTTGCGCTCTCTTCAACGTATGCGATCCTCTTTGCAGTCGAGTCCATAGCAAGTATTTCAACGTCCTCTCGCACGATCGCAAGAGGGAGCGTGGGGAAGCCCGCACCGCAACCAACGTCGATTATCTTCGCCCCTTTCGGAAGCCTTGCGGCAAGGGTTGCGCAGTCTGCGTAATGGTTGAGTATTATCTTCGACGGATCGGTGATCGCCGTTAAATTATATTTCTCATTTTCGGTGAGCATTCTTTTGGTGAGCATGAGGAATTTCTCGCTTTTCTCCATGCTGAGAAGGCTTGCAAGCCCGTTTTCCTTGAACACCCGTGAAAGCTCCGCCTTGAAGCTCTGTTCGTTTATCTCCATAATCAATCCTCACTGATAGATATAAAATATTATATATTTTATTTCCGCATTTGTCAATAAATTATTGACATTATTTAATTAAAGTTGTATAATTGTAGAAAAAAACGGAGGTTTTCATTATGCATATAAGTGAAATAGATCCTAATTTTAAGGTAGAGACTCAGAATGCAAGAGAGGGTCTTAAAATTTACAACGCTCTCTCCGAGCCGTTCAGAGTGTACGGCGTTTTCCACGACGGAAAGCAGTATCGCAGAGTTCCCGAGGACGTAGCCGAGAGCACGAACCCCGGCGTAGTGCGCCTCTCTAAGCATACCGCAGGCGGCAGAGTCCGCTTCGTAACGAACAGCCCCTACGTATATTTAAAGCCCATGATGCCCAACGCCTCAAGATGGATGCATATGCCCGCGACGAACTCTATGGGATTCGATCTCTACGTTCTTGAAAACGGAAGATATACTCATAGAAAGACCTTCGTCCCCCCCTATGATTTCGTTGATACCTACGACGGAGTAGTGGATTTCAGCGGTGAGGAGGAGCGCCTTATTACGATCAATTTTCCCACCTACGGTCAGGTATATGATCTTTTCATAGGCGTTAAGGAGGGATGCGTGCTTAAAGCCGCCCCCGACTTTAAGTATGAAAAGCCCATCGTCTACTACGGCTCTTCGATCACACAGGGCGGTTGCGCGTCTCGCCCCGGTACGACCTATCAGGCGTTCATTGACCGCAGATTCGATTCCAACCATATAAACCTCGGTTTTTCGGGTAACGGAAGGGGCGAGCAGGCTATGGCTGAATATATCGCAAGCCTTGATCCCTCGATCTTCGTTATGGACTACGATCACAACGCCCCCACCCTCGAGCATTATATCGAAACGCACGAGCCCTTCTATAAGACCGTAAGAGCGGCTTGCCCCGATATTCCGATTATCATTATGACAAGACCTAAGCCCAAATTCCGCCTCTCATGGCAGGAGCTTGAACGCATCAAGGTCGCAAGAAAGACCTATAACAACGCTAAGCGCCGCGGCGAAAACGTTTACTTTATCCCCGGCTATAAGCTGACGAAGCTCTGCGGCGACGAGGGCACGGTCGACCTCACCCACCCGACCGACCTCGGCTTCAGATCGATGGCTGACGGACTCGGCGAGGTTCTTGCAAAAATTCTTAAATAATTCCGGAAAATATCGAAAAATACACAATAAGGAAATTTTCTTATGCATATAAGCGAAATTGACCCTAATTTCAAGGTTGATACCAAAAATTCAAGAGAGGGGCTTAAAATTTACAACGTCCTCTCAGAGCCCTTTAGAGTGTACGGCGTGTTCCACGACGGTAAACAGTATCGCAGAGTGCCTGCCGAGGTTGCCGAGAATACTAATCCCGGTGTCGTCAGTCTTGCAAAGAATACCGCAGGCGGCAGAGTTCGCTTCGTTACCGACAGCCCGTATATCTATTTGAAGCCTATGATGCCGAATGATTCGGAGTGGATGCATATGCCCGGCACTAACTCTTCGGGATTTGATCTCTACGTTTATGAAAACGGCAGATATACCCCCTATAAGACCTTTATTCCGCCGTATGATTTCGTTGATACCTATGACGGAGTCATTGATTTCGAGGATAAAAAAGAGCGCCTCGTTATGATCGATTTCCCTTGCTACGGCCAGGTGTTTGACCTCTTCATCGGCTTAAAGGAGGGATGCTCGCTTAAATCCGCACCCGATTATAAGCTTGAAAAGCCTATCGTATATTATGGCTCGTCTATAACACAGGGCGGTTGCGCTTCTCGCCCCGGTACCTGCTATCAGGCGATCATTGAGCGCCGATTCGATGCGAATTATATAAATCTCGGATTCTCCGGCAATGGCAAG
>JAZLEH010000247.1:0-5342 GCA_045615165.1 Eubacteriales bacterium
CTAAAACCAACAGAAAAAGAGCAGACATACAAGATTTAATCCTGTGTGTTTGCTCTTTCTGTTTGTATAGGGGGTTGGGCTTAGCCCATAAAGCATTTGTCCGGTCAAATGCGATGCTTGCACTTTGCGGCAGTTTTCAAATTCTCCGCCAAGAACATCACACATTGCTTCGCCTTTTATTTATACGGTTGCTTCTTCTTTTTTGTTTGAATTGAATCTTACGGAGTATTCGATAACGTCGGTTATCGTTTCACCGTCGATCTGCATCGCCGTCGGGCTATCGAATTTAACGTGGATATCGCGTCCGCGGATCACCTTGAATATATTGGTGTGCTTGATGTGATCTCCCTTAAACACCTTTGCGAAAACGGGAAGGATCTTTATTCTTGATTTGCTGGTAAGGCAGGCTACAGAGAGCAGCCCCTCTTCATTCTTTCTGTCCTGTCCGGGTGTGAGCTTCATTCCACCGCCGAAATACTTACCGAGCATTGTGGGAACGGTCCATGCATTTTCAATGACCTCGGTCCTTCCGTCAACGGTGATCGTTGCGGTTGCGGGCTTGAACTTATAAAGCAAGCCCTTCAATGCGATAGTAGTGTAGTTCGGAGGTCTTCCGGTCTTGTCTCTTTTGACGTTTCCTTCGGCACAGCACCAGCCGTCGAGTCCGAAGCCAGCTCCGTTAAGGAATCTGTACTCCTTGCCGTTAACGGTAAGGATCGGGAGATCTCTTATGTAATCGTTGATCTGTACGACGGTGTCAACGCCGGTGCCAAGCACGTCGTTCATAAAGTCGTTTCCCGTACCGCCTGCAAAGCAATATATCGGGAAAGGATAATCTTTCTCCTCTACCTCGTTTACGAAATGGTTAAGAGTTCCGTCACCGCCAACGAGAACGAGTCTGTCACCCTCGTCGATCTTTGAAATATATTCCTGCTTAGATTCAACGTTAAGCACGCTTTCGAGTGACATTTCCTCACCGGGGAAGGTCTCTTCGATCTTCTGTCTTATGTTTTCGACACCGTAGTGCGCACCTGCGGTCTTGTTATAAAGCACGTAAATCATAAGTTTTCTCCTACATCAAATTGTCTTTAAGAAAATCCAAAATATTTTCGCCCGCTATGCGTTCAACTACGCTTGCGGAGTAATGCTTATATAATTCTTCTATTACCTGGTCGTGTATGCTTGAATCCGTATTTATTCCTACGGGATAAACGCCGTTCGTTCCGTCGATATCGAATCCGAATCCGATCGCATTCTCACCGAGAAGCTCAAGTCCGTAATCGATATGGCGAATAACGTCGTCAACGCCCGATCCCTCTCCCGCAAGGAACTTCGGGAACAGGTTCATTCCGATAACTCCGCCGCGAGCCGCGATCATACGCGCCATCTCCCGCGTGAGATTTCTTTTCATAGGGCAAAGCTCTCTGAAATTCGAGTGAGTGGCGATATGCGGCATCGGCGACCTTTCGAAAAGATCGTAAAAGGCTCTGTCCGACATGTGTGAAACGTCTATTATTATTCCAAGCTCGGAGGCTCTGTCTGCCATCTTCTTTCCCTCTTCGGTAAGACCGGTGTCCTCTTCGTCATAAGCAGATGCCGAAAGCTCGTTTTTATCCCAGGCAAGCCCGAGAATGCGGAGTCCTGCGCGATATGCTATATCAAGCTCGGGCGAATCGGCAAAAAGTCCTCCGCCACCCTCGATAGAGAGCATTCCCGCAGGCATCTTATGATCGGTCGCGCGGAAGATATCGCGCCCCGACGAAACGTTTATAAGTCCGAGCCTCTCGCATTCCGAAAGATATACGTTGACCGAATTTATGAGTTTTTTTCTTCTCTGCTCGGGAGTAGTGTCGCCGCGCTTCGAATAATGAGCGAAGAACTGAAGATGGGGGTTTTTATTAGAAACGTTGTATTTATTAACGAGTCCCACCTCGGCATTTACGTCCGATAGGGTGTCGCAATGCATATCTACTATAAACATAAAATAAACCCAAAATAAACAAAATTCGCTTTTAGTATACACTATTTAAGTGAATTTGTCAATTACTTATAAATTTTATTAAACTTTTTTTCTTGTTTTGTTCGTTTTTTGACGATTTTTGCCAGCAAACGCTCGGTTTATTTTTTACACTTGACAAACAGAAAATTACCGTGTATAATAGTTACAACGGCTTTGACCGGAAGGAGTAGTGCGCAACACGGCTTTCAGAGAGCGGATGGATGGTGAAAATCCGCAGCGTTAACGCACGAAGCAGTCCGCGAGCCTCGGAGAGAACCGCAACTACGGCTAAATTCCGACGGGTGCGCCCGTTACGGCGCAGGAGTCTGTCTGGACTTAATGAGGAGCGTATCGCGAGGTGCGCTTGAACTACGGTGGTATCACGATATTATATTCGTCCGTTGCATTTGTAATGCTACGGGCCTTTTTTATTTATTACGAAGAAACAGGAGAAAAGAAATGAACGTTAAAATTTTGAAATTGCTTGAAAAGAACGCCAGAATGCAGAGCGCGGATATCGCAACGGTAACGGGGCTTACCGTAGAGGAGGTTGACCGCGAGATTGCGGAAATGGAGCGTGACGGACTCATCCGTGGATATAAGGGAGTTATCGACTGGGAAAAGCTCGATACGGGCGCAGTCAGCGCTATTATCGAATTGAAGGTTACCCCCAAGGCGGGTCTCGGATTTGAAGAGGTTGCGGAAAGGATCGCGAAATATCCTGCGGTCGAATCGGTATCGCTTATGTCGGGCGACTGCGACCTGACGGTAATAGTTACGGGAAGAAGCTTCCAAGAGGTTTCGTCATTCGTAGCAAAGGAGCTTGCGATCATTGACTCCGTAACCTCTACGGCAACACAGTTTATAATGAGAAGGTATAAGGAATTCGGCGTTATCCTCACGGACACCGAGGAAGATGGAAGAGGAAATATATTGTTATGATAGATTATACGAAATTACTTTCCAAGACGGTCATTGATATAAAGCCGTCGGGAATAAGAAAATTCTTTGATATTGCGAACACGATGGAGGACGTAATATCTCTCGGAGTCGGCGAGCCCGATTTCAGAACACCGTGGCAGATAAGAAGCGCAGGTATACGCTCGCTCGAAAAGGGTCAAACGCGATACACTTCAAATAAGGGCCTTGACCTTTTGCGCGACGAGATATGCAGATACAATAACAAAAAATACTCAATCTCCTACGACAGAAGCGAGGTTCTCGTTACGGTTGGCGGAAGCGAAGCTATCGACGCGGCAATCCGCGCTATAATCAACCCCGGCGACGAGGTTATAATCCCACAGCCGAGCTACGTTTGCTACGAGCCGATAACGAAGCTTGCAGGCGGCGTACCCGTTATAATCACGCTGAAAGAAGAAAACGACTTTAAGCTCACCCCCGAAGAGCTTACGGAAAAGATCACGGATAAAACGAAAGCGGTGATTCTTCCCTACCCCTCAAACCCCACGGGTGCAATAATGGAAAGCGAGGACCTCGAAGCTATTGCAAAGGTTCTTCGCGACAAGGATATCATAGTTATCTCCGACGAGATATATTCCGAGCTTACCTTTGGCTCGATCCACACCTCGATCGCCTCGATCGACGGAATGCGTGAGCGAACGATCGTCGTTAACGGATTTTCAAAGGCGTTTTCAATGACGGGCTGGCGACTCGGCTACGCCCTCGGCCCGAAGGAGATCATCAAGGAGATGACGAAGATACATCAGTACGCTATAATGTGCGCTCCGACCACCTCGCAATACGCGGCAATTGAGGCGCTCCGCTCCTGCGAGGACGACGTTGAAAGAATGAAGGATGAATACGATATGAGGCGTCGCATTATGGTGCGCGGATTCGAGGCGCTCGGACTCTCCTGCAGAAAGCCGAAGGGCGCGTTCTACGCATTCCCCTCCATAAAGTCAACGGGTATGACGAGCGATGAATTTTGCGAAAAACTCCTTTACTCAAAGAAGGTAGCCCTCGTTCCCGGCACTGCCTTTGGCGAAGGCGGAGAAGGATTCGTCAGAGCATCCTATTGCTACTCGGTGAACCATATCAAGGAAGCTCTTTCAAGAATAGGTGAGTTCCTTGAGGAGATAAGGAAGTAATCAGAAAAAGGTCGGAGGCGCGAGGCTTCCGACCTTAATTTTATTAAAGGAATTGTCGTTTTACCTTATAAAGCCTGTCCGCAAGGAAGCGGAAAAGCAGGGGGAACAAAACGGCGTTACATCCGATCTGCAGGGCGTAAAAAGGAATACCCCTCGTATAATAAACACCGAATCTGTACCAGAATTTATCGAAGAATCCCGAAAGAAGCCCGATCTCAACGAGAGAGGAAAGCACTCCGAACCACACGGTAAGAAGGAGGGCGACTCCCGTGAGTATAAATCTGTTCTTGACTCCGAGCTTCGATAAAAGCATAAAAACGAGCGCAACCAAGGGCCAATACAAATAATAAGCAGCGACCCACGTGCTGAAGCCGTATATCAACGGCTCAATACTGACGAACACGAGCGAGGCAACGACACCGTACATACCGAAAACGTATCCGTAAAGAGCGAGAAGAAGAGTGACGACCTCAATATTGGGGAGAAAAGAAAGCGCAAGCTTTCCGCACTCGACGGTAGCGGCCATTAATCCGACGAGAGCAACGCTTCTTGCAGGGCTTTTCCACCCACGGCGTTTAGACCTTGGCATCAATAGCTTTCCATTCTGAAGAGAATGACAGCGCCGTCGGTCACGTGCATAGAGTCAAGTCCGACTCCGGAGGCGGTCAACTCGCCGCCGTCGTATTCAACGGTGGTAACCGGCCAATCGGGCGTCGCAACGGCGAAGTCCTCTTCAACGCTCGTGTATATCGAAACGTACTGTCTGTCACCGGGAACGAGATCACAAACGCTTGAAAGCCAAGTGCCGCTAAGAACGTAGGTGAAATCGGAATCCTCAACTCCTGCAAGATATTCGAAAACGCCTACCGCTCCATTGTCCTTATTTTCAATCTTTTCAAGGTCTACCGTATAGACCGCGTAATTATTTTCCCCGTATTCTATGACTATTTCAGCCATACCCTCTCCGTCAACTCCGCCAAAGCATGAAGCAAGCGAAAGGACGAGCGACGCTACGAGAACAAGCATCGCAAAAAGCCTTATTTTTTTCATTTTTCGTCTCCTTTACCCAAGACATAATTTATTTATCCGGCAGGTTACCCGACTTATAAGGCGGCCGCGCCTCAAATACGGTAATGGCTGTTGCGGCAGATTCGCACTGCTCTTCCCCTGCTCTCCGGGCTTTCGCCCGACTCGGATAAAAACATTCTACACCAAAGAGTCGATTTTGTCAATAC
>JAZLEH010000248.1:0-3823 GCA_045615165.1 Eubacteriales bacterium
AGGTTATGGGAGTATAGACCGCGTTGACGGTCTTGCTTTCAAGGCTGAGATCGAAGGCTTCCCATTTTGCGGTATATCCCGCTTTCGCAGGAACTTTCGGGGGAGTGACGCTCTCGGTTTCGACCGTAAAATCGGACTCGCCTACCTTCGCGCCGTCAGCCATAAAGGTGATCTTGTAGGTCACGGGAGTATAGACCGCGTTAACGGTAATGTTCTCTGTGCCGAGCGTGAAACTCTCCCAAGCGCCGCTATATCCGGGCTTTTCGGGAACATTCGGCGCACCAATGCTCTCGCTTTCGGTGGTGAAGCCTACCTTCGAAACTATAACTCCGTCAGCCGTAAAGGTTGCGGTGTATTCCTTCGGGGTCCACCTTGCGTAAAGCTCTGCGTTTTCCGTCGTTCCGACCTCAATTTTCGAAATGTTGTCGCCCGACAGCTCGGAGCTTCCGTACCATCCTGCAAAGGCGTATAATTCGTGAGTCGGCAGGGGAAGCGTAATTTCGCTCTCAACCGTGTATTCACAGATTCCTTCAAGCTTCGCGCCGTCAAGATTTAAATTATATTTTATGGTATAGACGATAACAGTATAAACCGCGTTGACGGTGATGCTCTCACTTCCGAGAGTGTAATTCTCCCACTCGCCGCTATATCCCGCCTTCGCAGGAACTTTCGGGGGAGTGACGCTCTCGGTCTCAACAGTAAAATCAGACTCGCCAACCTTCGCGCCGTCTGCCATAAAGGTGATCTTGTAGGTCACGGGAGTATAGACCGCGTTAACGGTCTTGTTTTCAAGGCTGAGATCGAAGGCTTCCCACTCTGCGGTATATCCCGCTTTTGAGGGGAGCGCAGGGGGAGTGACGCTTTCGGTTTCAACAGTAAAATCGGACTCGCCAACCTTCGCGCCGTCTGCCATAAAGGTGATCTTGTAGGTCACGGGAGTATAGACCGCGTTAACGGTGATGTTCTCTGTGCCGAGCGTGAAGCCTTCCCACTCGCCGCTATATCCCGCCTTTGCAGGAACTTTCGGGGGAGTGATGCTCTCGGTTTCTGCCGTAAACTCAATTTCACCAACTATCTCTCCGTCAGCCTTAAAGGTTGCGGAATATTTGATCGGTGTTTTCCAGCTTGCGTATACGGTGATGTTGCCTGCGGTATGACTCGCTTCGTCCCACGGATCACCGTTTTCGGTTTTCCATCCGTCGAATTCATAGCCGTTTTTTTGAGGGGAATCCGGCAATGAAACCGGATCCCCCTCGCTTGCAGTCACTTCGCAAAGCTTCTCTTCGCCAACCTTGAATGTCACGGTGTAAATATCGTCGTCACCACCCCCGCAAGCGCTCAAAACGAACGCGAGCACAAGCGAAACGGTGAGTAAGCCGAGCAATTTTAACAGCTTATTCATGGTGCTGCTCCTTTTTATTTACGCCTCGAAAACTACGTCCTCGGCTTTATCCTTTGATGCAACGGAAATGTTGTGGAATATTCTTGAAAGCGAAGCCATGCACATCTGCTGGTCGTAGCAACGCTCCATTTCAAGCTCGTATTTACCGAACTCGATGCGGAACTTATTCCACTCTGCCTTTGCAAGATGCTCCTGACCCTCTGCCTTAAGTGCGAGAAGCTCTGCAACGTTCTTGCAGTAATTAAGGTATCTTCTGAGGATTCTGTAAGAAACGGTCTGCGCTCTGTAGGGCATATTCTTGTGTTCTTCAACGAAGGGGGCAAACTCGTCGCAGATGGATGCAACCTCGCGCATCTTTGCCGCGATCTCGGGCTTGAAGAATACGCCGGTCTCAGCCTGCTTCTGAATGAAGTACTTGAACGTAACGGCACTGCCGAGCTTTTCGAAGAATGCCGCAACCTCTTTCCAATCTTCACCGTAAGCGTGCTTGAAGTAGTCCTCTTTAAGCTCCTCGTGGTCGGCGGAAATATCGTAAAGGGTGGATGCGTAAACGTTGAATGCAAGTCCGTTAGGGAAGAAGGATCTCTGCGAGCCGTCCTCAACTATACCGTTACAGCCGTTCGACTTGTAGCCGACGATATCGTCGTGAACGAGCTTCGTGAAGTCGAAGAGACCGAGGTCGCGGTATTCGGGCCACCAGAAGTGGTATTCGTAAACGAATGACTGAACGCGACAGCTATCCTGCCACTTTCTGCCCTGCGCAAGATATTCTTCAACAGTCTTGGGAAGGGTGATATTGTTGAGCTCAAAGGGAGCAAGCTCAACCTTGCTTACGTCAAGGTTGGGGGTAACTGCAACCGAATAATCGCGGGAAATAGCCGCAATAAGAAGCGAGAATCTGTCGGGATTCTTGATGAACACGGTTTCGGGAGCCCAAGTGGTGTCAACGTAGCAGATGAAAACGATTCTGGTGTTGAGCTTTCTCTTGGTGAGCTCCTCGTCAAGCTCGTTCATCGTCATAACGTACCAGTCGGTAGGTATCTTCTTTCTGCACTCCTCGCACTCGCAATGGTTGTTGTGACCGTCTGCAAGCCAAACGTGGAGGTAATCTACGTTAGAGGAAGCCTCTGCATAGTCGGAGATCTTCTTAACTACCTTTGCGCGCGCTCTGGGATTTGACATACAGAAGTTGGTGTTAAGCGCAATTCCGCGCCAAAGCTTTCTTTCACCGTCGGTCATAGCGACGAACTCGCGTGATTCCTCGGGAATGGGGTCTGCACCGCTTGCAACCCAACCGTTCGTGGTGTCGATTCCGAAGGATTCAGCCGTCCATCCGTGACCCATATCGTGGAACTGAAGTCCGCGCTTTGCGATCTCCGCCTCGCACTGACGCTTCCACTGAAGAACTGTGTCTGCATTTACGGGCTCAGCCTCGCGGTTTTCTTCGTTGCGGGAGTGGTTATAATATCTGTCGTAATAAGCCTTGGGGTTGTCGAACTCGATCATGAAGATGTTCATTCCGATCTTCGGCGTGAAGTCGATCTCCTCGATCATAAGGTGCTGCGCCTCCGCGCCCTCGTTGCACTGACCTCTGTAACGGCAGTCAGCCATCTTGTGATACTTGGTGGGCTCGATATTCTTGATCGGAATAAATTCGCCGTCAATACCGGGGAAGAGCCAGCGGCAGCCGTTGATCGTGAGGTATCTATAAACCGCGAGAAGCACGCTTCGGGGGTTAGAGCCCGCGATAATACCGCCCTCAAGGTCGGTATCGATATGAAGAATGTCGTCAAGCTCGATATCGTCACTTTCGGAGGTATCAAGTCCGAAATCCGCCATAAGTCCGAGGCGGAAGCCGTCCTTTGCATCGGGAGCGTACTTGATCTCGATCTCACCGCAACGGGGCATCATCATTCTAAGGTATTTCTTTAATTCCTCAGCCGCAAAGTCAACTACGTTTGAGGAGGTGATCTTGTTAATTACGTACATTTCGTTTCTCCTATCAAAATTACAAAAAATTACAAAGAGTTGTAAAGTGCCTTAACGTTCTTGAAGATTCTGTCGAGTGACTTCATCATCATATACTGGTCGTAGCAACGTTCCATTTCAAGCTCGTACTGACCGAAGTAATTAACGAGCTTGTTATATTCGTCAAGAGCTTCTTTTTCCTTGTCGATCGCCTTAAGGGCAAGGATCGGAGCGATTCTCTTAGCATAGTCAAGGAATCTTATAAGGATTCTGTAAGAAACCGTCTGCGCTCTGTAAGGCATATTCTTGTGTGCCTCGGCAAAGGGCATAAACTCGTCGATGATTCCGCCAACCTTGTTAAGTCCCTCAACGACGTCGGGGTTGTAGTATCTTCCGATTTTCTCGTCCTTTGACTTGCTTCCGACAAAGTAATCGTAGTCAACAGCCTCTCCG
>JAZLEH010000249.1:0-2841 GCA_045615165.1 Eubacteriales bacterium
CCTCTCCCCTTCTTGAAACCAATATTGCAGGCGCAATGGGCGTTCTCGTTTGCATCACTGCGTCTCAGGATATCGAGCTTGAAGAGGTTAACCTTGCTTCGCAGATGATCTATGAGGAAGCTCATCCCGATGCAACCATCATCTGGGGCGCAACCCTTGATCCTACCCTTGACGACGAGATCCGCGTTACCATCATCGCAACCGGCTTCTCCGAGCCTATCAATAAGATCGCAGAAAAGGCAAAGCGCGATTCTCAGCCCGCACCCGCTCCCGTAGCTGCACAAGCTCCCGTAGCTCCCGAGGCTTCATTCAACGAGGAAAGCATCTCCGACAACCTGACCTCCGTCCTCGAGCAGGTTAAGGCAGAGAGCGAAGCGAGCTATGCAGAAGAGCCGGTAGCAGAGCCTGAGGTTGTGGTTAACAGACCTGAAACGATCGTTAACTCCATCCCCTCGCGCCACTCCTCGCAGGACACTTATAAGTCCTACGATAACCTCTTTGCTAACATCAGAAAGAGAACCAAGTAATAAAAAAATACATAAAAAAAGAAGGCTGTTTTTCCGCAAGGATTTTAAACAGCCTTCTTCTATTTTTCAAAAAATATATTTTTCCGTTCTGTGATTTTCGTTCGAATTTCAAGGCGCTACATTTTTCCGTTGTTTATTTTTTCGCCGTTTTTTGCGTGTTTTGGGGCTAAAAAGCGGTGTTTTAGGGCTGAAATCTCGGAATTGTGTAGATATCAAGTCAAAACTTATTAACACCGAAAATACCGCATATAAGTTATCAACAGATTTCAACAGTTGAAAACTGTTATTTTCACACTTTCAAACTCCCCCGTTTTTAAACTCCGGAAAAGTATAAAAAAGAATAAGCGGTCATAACCGACCGCTTAAATCTTAGATGAAGTAATATACCGTACCAAGCACCGATCCTGCAAGCAAGAGAAGCACGAGCGCTCCCGCTATGATTCTTGCGGTGATGGAGAGGTTCTTTTTTTCTTCCTGTCTTTTCATTTTATTATCCCCTATTATATGATTTACTTTTTATTCTTCTTACTCTTTGAATCCTGCGCTTCGGGATTTTTCTTACTCTCGTAAAGCTTTGCGAGCTGAGCCGTTATATTCTTGTCGCTACGCATTTTAAGAGGAAGGAAGGTATTGATCCTTGCAAGTCCCTTTGCAACGCTGTCGATAGGCGAATTCGCCTTTGTGACAGAGATATCAAAAATCTTTTCGATCATGATATCAAGTCCGAATATCTCAGATCCGCCACCCGAGAGAATTATACCGTTTTCAAAAATGTCCTTAACCTTATCGATCGGGATCTTTCTTATCGCGGTTGATATCGAATCAAGCAAAACCTTCAAGGGCTGCTCAAACACTCCTACCACGTCCTCAGTACACATCGTCATGCGAACGCGGCTTCCGGTAAGAGAAAGAGTTCCTTCGATATCGATGCTCTCCGATTCCCTTCCCTGCCATACTGCGCCGAGGCGCTCCTTTATGGTTCTTGCAACGAGAAGCGAAACGTTCATTTCACCCTGATCAAGGATAAACTGCTTTACCGCCTTATCAAATGCCTCGCCGCCGATCTCATATCTCGCGCTGAAGATTATATCACCCTTATGAAGAATTATGATCTCGGTTGACGCCGCACCTATATTAACGGATATCGCACTTATCGTCGGCGAGTATCCCGCTCCGATCAATGCCGCAAGCGCGGGGTTGACCGAGAAGCACTCGTTAACGCCTGACTCCGCAAGCATCTTGAATATCTCGGCATCCTGCTTCGGAATAAAATCGGAGGGAAGCGCAATAACGCATCTGATTTTATCTGTTGCGTTCACCGACTTGACCGCGTGGCGAATGATCTCCTTCGTAAGATCTGATGAATAAAGCAAGCCGTTCTTGAACGGACGAACGAGCATACCGTTTGCACTTGCAAGCTCATCCGCACCCGCCGCCGCTCTGCTTCCAACGGAAATAACACGGCGCGTATTCTTATCAACAAGCACGACTGACGGTTCTCTGTATACGTCAGCGCTCACGTTGCTGATAGTTATATTTGCATAGCCGAGGTCCAAACCTATTTTCGCTATCATTTCGCGCCCCTTTCCATTGAATTTAATTAATATACGCGAAAGGTATATTAAAGATATTATACAATATTCGCTTTGAAATTTCAAGTAGATTTTCAAATTATTGCTGACAATAATCGCAAATACGCTCCTTCAGAGTCGTATATCTCATTATTTCATTATTATTCTGCACCATTCTTGACGGAACGTCATACCGTCCGACGAGAATTACCATACGCTTTGCTCGCGTAACGGCAGTGTAGAAGAGATTCCTCGTCATAAGCATCGGAGGACATTGATACATCGGAATAATAACTACGGGATATTCACTTCCCTGGCTCTTATGAACCGTTATCGCATAAGCAAGCTCAAGGTCGTCAAGAAGGTCGAAGTCGTAGGTAACGAGGCGGTCGTCAAATCTGATGACCATTTCTGACTTTGAGTTATCGATGCGCTCGATAACACCCATATCGCCGTTGAATATTCCCATTCCGGAATATCCGCCCTTCTCCCACTCCAGCTCGTAATTATTAACCGTCTGCATAACCTTATCTCCCTCACGGAAGATAACACCGTGGCTCGACTTTTCCTTTTTAAATTGAGCCGGAGGATTGATCGCCGCCTGAAGAACGCCGTTAAGCATCTCAACACCGCCGGAGCCTTTTTTCGAGGGAGTTATAACCTGTATCTGATCTTTTATTTCTTTTCCGTATGCTTTAGGCAATCTCTGCATTATAAGAGAGGCTATAGCATCGGGAATATCG
>JAZLEH010000250.1:0-6224 GCA_045615165.1 Eubacteriales bacterium
TGTTGAGGAGTACGAGGTTCTCGAAAAGGGAGAAACCGACTTTAGCTTTACCTTCATCTACAAGTGTGCAAAGGCGTGCGGAGTTGAGGTCGTTGATATCCTCGAGGGAACGAGCAGTACGCTCACCTCGTTCGCTATAACCAGAAAGGGAGAGGGACTTAAGATAGTTAAAAAGCAGGGCGTTGTTTATAACAACCTTGCACCCAAATTCAAGGAGAAGCTCGCAGAGCCGTTCCTCGTTAAGTTCCCCTATATCAAAGAGGCACAGGACAAGCCCCTCGAGCTTAACTCGCATAACGGTCAGGAATTTGACGTTATCGTAAGAGGCTCGCTTAAGGTTCAGGTCGGCAACCACGTTGATATACTCAACGAGGGTGACTCTATATTCTATAACAGTATCATTCCTCACGGTATGATCGCCGTTTCCGAGGACGGGTGCGATTTCCACGCCGTAGTTCTCAACCCCCAGAACGGTCAGGTAAGCGAGGAATATCCCGAAGCGCCCATTGTTTCAAAGAAGCCCGTCGTTAAGGAAGCAAAGACCGAGACCGTAGCCGATAAGTTCATCGAATCCTCGTACGACGAAAACGGCGTATTCAGCGGAATCAAGTTTATGAACGCCGATAAGTTTAACTTTGCATTCGACTGCGTTGACGCGATCGCTGAAAAGACCCCCGATAAGCTCGCTATGATGTGGGTCGCAAACGATAAGTCGGATAGAAAATTCACCTTCAACGATATGAAGAGATATTCCGCAAAGACCGCGAACTACTTCGAGTCGCTCGGTATCAAAAAGGGTGACACGGTAATGCTCGTTCTTAAGAGACATTATCAGTTCTGGTTCTGTATGCTCGCTCTTCATAAGATCGGTGCTATTGCGATCCCCGCGACCAACCAGCTCGTTGAGCACGATTTTGATTACAGATATAAGGCGGCTAAGGTAAAGGCTATAGTCTGCACCGCGGACGGTGAGGTCTCGAATGAGGCAGAGAAGGCGGCGGCTAATTACCCCGATATGACCAAGGTTCTCGTCGGCGGTAAAAAGGACGGCTGGAAAGACTTCAACGTTGAAATGGAGCGCTTCAGCACTCACTTTGACCGCAATGAAAACACCCCCTCGGGTGACGAGCCCATGCTTATGCTCTTTACTTCGGGTACTACCGGATATCCCCGTATCGCTACTCACTCCTATAAGTACGCGCTCGGTCACTATCCCACTGCAAAGCATTGGCACAACGTAAATCCCGACGGTCTGCACTTCACCATATCCGACACGGGTTGGGGTAAGGCTCTTTGGGGCAAGCTCTACGGTCAGTGGCTCTGCGAGGCGGCTGTGTTCACCTACGACTTCGACAGATTCCATTCGGAAGATATACTCCCGATGTTCGCAAAGTATCATATCACGACCTTCTGCGCACCCCCCACGATGTACAGATTCTTCATCAAAGAGGACCTTTCGAAATACGATCTTTCCTCTATCGAGTACGCAACCACCGCGGGCGAGGCTCTCAACCCCGAGGTGTTCAACCAGTTTAAGAAAGCAACGGGACTTACCATAATGGAGGGCTTCGGTCAGACCGAAACCACTCTTTCCATCGCAAACTTCGTCGGCACTACTCCGAAGATCGGCTCGATGGGTAAGCCCAGCCCTCTTTACGACGTAGTAGTTCTTGATCCCGACGGCAACGAGTGCAAGCCCGGCGATGTTGGCGAGATCTGCATCCGCACTAAGAACGGCTCACCCTGCGGTCTCTTTATCGGTTATTACCTTGATGAAGAAAAGACCGCTGACGTTTGGCACGATGGATTCTATCACACGGGTGACCAGGCAACGATGGATGAGGATGGATATCTTCAGTACGTCGGCCGTATCGACGACGTTATCAAGTCCTCGGGCTACCGCATCGGTCCGTTTGAGATCGAAAGCGTTATCATGGAGCTTCCCTACGTTCTTGAATGCGCTATCACTCCCGTTCCCGATGAGGTTCGCGGTCAGATAGTTAAGGCGACCATTGTTCTCGTTAAGGGAACTGTCGGCACGGATGAACTCAAAAAAGAGATTCAGGAATACGTTAAGACGCATACCGCTCCCTATAAGTATCCGAGAATCGTTGAGTTCGTTGACGAGCTTCCCAAGACGATCAGCGGTAAGATCAGACGCGTTGAGATCCGTAAGAACGACCAGAACAAGATGACTAAGTAATATAAAAAGGGGCAGTCGGTCGACTGCGCCTTTTCTTTGTATTTTAAAGATTAATAAGAATGCCCGATGCGGTAATAAGCAGGATTCCGATAATGTTTCTTACCGTTATTTTTTCCTTATACACGATAACGTCGGTGATGAAGACGAGGGGCATTGAGATAACGTAGCTGAGGGGGAAGAATACGGATGAAAGCTTTCCTGCCGCCATAGTTGAAAGTAATTGCGAGCAGTACATCATAACTATCGCAATTCCGATGAAGATGAATACCTTGCCCGTGAATTCTGTCTGTGGAGAGGGGCTTATGCCGTCTCTGGTCGATTTTCTTCCAATAAGGGTTGTTGCGAGGAGTGCGAGGAAAAGCACGCCCGCCATTGCTACATCCGCAACGAGCTGGAAATCGGTTGCCGTGCTAGTGGAGAATACCGCCAGCATTTTTTGCGCCATTACCATTCCCATATTACCGATACCTGCAACGACCATTATAAGTATGCTCTTCGCTGTGAGCTTCTGACCCGTGCTTCTTTTTGAAAGAAGGACTACCGCAAGGAAGAGTGCCATAGTTCCGCACCACTGAATGAGGGTTACGCTCTCGGCATCAAAGATAATGGGGGAGAGGATAAGAGGGAATATAACTCCGCCAAACATACAGAATATCTCGACGAAATACATCGGCGCACACGCCGCCGCAAGAACCCAGGCAAAGAGTAAAACTCCGTTTGATGCACCCGAGAGGATCGCGATCCACACGCCCTCGCTGTCCATTCCCTTAAATCCCGAGAATAAGCAGACAATCGTTCCGACCACGATGCATCCGAGCGCGCGCAGAAGATTGATGCGCAGGCTGTTTTTCGGACCGGAGGCAATGTTTCCGCATTTTTTGACCGCCATCATCTTGAAGATTGCCGCGATCTTAGATAAAACCAGATATATATAACCCATAATAAGTCTACCTTTATGTACTTTTTCATTGCATAGTATATCACCCGAACGCCCGAATGTCAAGTGTTTTATATATAATTATAATCCAAAGGCTGATTTTTCTAATAAATTAGAACGACCGAATGAACGTTAGTAATTTTGTAGTATTTATCTATATAAATATTGTAACTTTTTCACAAAAACGCGCCGATAAAATCGTTAATATGCCACTTGGCTTTTTTTGTTTTATATGATAAAATTATAACATCAATAATTATGAAATAGGAGATTTTTCAAAATGGCAGGTCTTTCACTCAGACACATTTACAAGAAATACCCCGGCGGCGTTGTAGCCGTATCCGACTTCAACCTTGAGATCAAGGATAAGGAGTTCCTTATCTTCGTTGGTCCTTCGGGTTGCGGTAAGTCCACCACTCTTCGTATGATCGCAGGTCTTGAGGAGATTTCCGAGGGCGAGCTTTACATCGGTGACAGATACGTTAACGATATCGCTCCTAAGGATAGAGACATCGCGATGGTGTTCCAGAACTACGCTCTTTATCCTCACATGACCGTTTTCGATAACATGGCATTCGGTCTTAAGCTTCGTAAGGTTCCTAAGGAAGAGATCAAGCGCCGCGTTGAAGAGGCTGCAAGAATCCTTGACATCAGCCACCTTCTTGAGCGTCGTCCCAAGGCTCTTTCCGGTGGTCAGAAGCAGAGAGTTGCGCTCGGTCGTGCAATCGTTCGTAACCCCAAGGTATTCCTTCTCGACGAGCCCCTTTCCAACCTTGACGCAAAGCTTCGTGCATCGATGAGAACCGAGCTTACCAAGCTTCATAAGAAGGTTGAGACCACTTTCATCTACGTTACTCACGACCAGGTCGAGGCTATGACCATGGCTAGCCGTATCGTTGTTATGCGTGACGGTCTTATCCAGCAGGTTGATACTCCCCAGAACCTTTACGACCTTCCTTGCAACCTCTTCGTTGCAGGCTTCATAGGCACTCCTCAGATGAACTTCATCAACGGTAAGCTTGTTAAGCACGATAACGATCTCTACGCTACCCTTGGTACTACCGAGATCAAGCTTCCTGCTGACAAGGCAAACAACCCCGCTCTTAAGGAGTACATCGATCAGGAAGTTATCTTCGGTATTCGTCCCGAGGCTATTCACGACGAGCCCATGTATCTCCAGACCCTTGCAGATACCACTATGAAGGTTAACGTTGACGTTACCGAGCTTATGGGTGCTGAGATCTATCTTTACCTCGGATTCGAGGGTATGGAGGATGCTACCAACGGTAAGAACATTATCGCAAGAGTATCTTCTCGTTCTCGTGCACAGGCTGGCGACGATATCACCGTTGCTATCGATCCTTCCAGAATCCACATCTTCGATAAGGATTCCGGGAAGTGCATCTGCCACTAATCTAAAAAATATAGCATAATCAAAAAGCGTTTGCGGCTCGACTGCAGGCGCTTTTTGGATTAATTATGGCTAGGCAAGAGTGAATAATCCGAACTCGTTTTATAGAGGCGAATTATCCGTTATACATCGGTAAAAATTCTTATAATATGCTAAGGAGAATTTATGCTTAATTTAATTCCTGCAGTTAAAGAGCTTAAGATAAACGACGGGTATCTTTCGACTCGTGCGATCTTTTTTGATAAAAGCACCGTAACGCCCCGCCTTGCAAAAGCGCTTGAAAAGCTCCCCGTGGAAAACGGCGGTGCGAAGCTCTCTATCGATTTTAAGGAGGGCGACGGTGAAGGATACGAGCTTACTATCCTTTGCGACTCTATTATTATCGTTGCGGATAGCGAGGCAGGCGCGTTCTACGCTATCCAGACCCTTCGCCAGATATTCGACGAAAAGGATATCCCCTGCCTTTATATAAAGGACTATCCCGACTTTAAGTATCGCGGATTTTATCAGGATATCAGCCGCGGAAAAATCGCCACGGTTGCCACCTTAAAGTCTATTATCGACAAAATGGCTTCGTATAAAATGAACGCCTTTCAGGTATACGTTGAGCACGTGTACGAATTCGAGGAGTGCCGCGAGCTTCACGCGATGACCTCTTCCATAACGGGGGAGGAGCTTCGCGAGCTTGATGCTTATTGCCGTGATAATTTCATCGATTTCCAGCCCTCGCTTTCCACCTTCGGACATATGTTCGAGGTGCTTAACGTTGAAAAGCTTCGCCACCTCCGCGTTCTTCGCGGTTATGAAAATAACGTCAGCCGTTGGCACGACCGTCATAGCCATCACACGATCGATCCCGAAAATCCCGAGAGCATAGAGCTTATCGACAGTCTTATCGGTCAGTTTGCCCCCAACTTCACGAGCGATTACTTCAACGTGTGCTGCGACGAGACCTTCGACCTTAAGTCGAGCTTCCCCGAGGAGAAGGAAAAGGCGCTTTATATCGAGTTCGTAAGCAAGATTCTCTCCCTCGTTAAGAAGAGAGGGAAGAAGCCGATGATGTGGGCGGATATACTCGTTGAGCATCCCGAGGCGATAGACGCGCTCCCCGAGGATACCGTCTTCCTTAACTGGTGCTATGCACCCGATCCCACGGAGGATAAGATCGCCGTCTTCAGCAAGTCGGGCAGAACGCAGATCGTTTGCCCCAGCACTAACTCCTGGCTCAGATTCTGTGAGATCGTTGAGAGAGAGGAGAGTAATATCATCACTCTCGCCGAATACGGATATAAATATGGCGCTCTCGGTATGTTAACTACCAACTGGGGCGACTGGGGTCACCTTGCATCTCTTGAAAGCTCGATCTACGGACTCGTTCTCGGTGCGGCAAAGTCCTGGGCAATAGATACCAAGGCTACCGATAAATTCCACGAGCAGGTCAACGAGCGCTTCTACCGTAACCCCCGCGCGCTTGAATATCTCACCGAGATCGGCAGACTCCAGAACAAGATAAACGTTATCAACATTCTGCGCGGAGCAGACCACCATAAGCACGGACTTGACTACGAGACCACGATGACGGAGGAGACGCTCAAGCTTGCGCAGTCGGTATATCTTGACCTTTACCCGAAAATTGCGGCAGAGGACTGGACGCACGAGGACTTCAAGGACGA